>NZ_JAOQJM010000001.1:139536-203083 GCF_025566865.1 Blautia acetigignens | reverse complement strand
CTATCATGGGAAAGAAGAAAAAAGAAGAATTACCGGATTACACAGTTGCCAATATGGATGTGGATGGTATGCCCTGGAATTCCAGAAGACCGTGGCAGATCCTTCCGGGAGATCCATCTAAGAGCAGAAAAGAATTTGATGTAAAAGTGCCAGAGCCAGGAATGGAAAATGAAGTGCCCGATAATCTGGCAGCCTTTGAAAATCCTCCGATGACGAAGGAAGAGCGAAGAGGAATGATATGGCTTTCATTGAAGGCGTCGCTTACTGTGGGGCTGATCTTTGGCGGTGCTGCATTTTTGTTTATTTTGTTTTGCGTATTCGTGTGGCTGAAATAAAAGAAATCTTATCAGAGAAAAAGGTTATATTTCTAAAAAATAGCGGCAGACAATTAATCTTGTCTGCCGTAAAATTATGCAGATCGAGCCTGTCTCAAATATCATGAAACATCCCAATCTTATCCTTAATTCGCTGCATTTCATTATCCGTTTCGATTACAGCCTGGGCAGAGCGGAGAAGCTCAGCGCTGATCTCATCATAGCCCGGAAGATCCTCAATTCCCTTCTTATAGCGAAGCTGGTGTTCAAGAGTAGCCCAGAAATCCATTCCATTGGTACGAATCTGAAGCTCTACCCGCATAGGTGTTTTACCTTTTGAGAAAAATACCGGAATCTCTACAATCATATGATAGCTGCGGTAGCCATTGGACTTAGGATTTTTAATGTAGTCCTTGACCTTGAGGACTTTAATATCATCCTGTCCTGCAATCAGGTTTGCAACAGTATAAATATCGTCAATAAATGCACAGACTACCCGCACTCCTGCAACATCATTCAGATACTCCTGAATATTCTCCGCCGTGAAATCATATCCCAGCTTTTGAAGCTTACGGTAAATACTTTCTGGCTTCTTGATTCTTGTCTTAATAAAAGAAATAGGATTTCTCTTATATTCAACAGAAAATTCGTCATCCAGTACTTCAAGCTTGGTCTGCACCTCACGAATTGCGCAGCGGTACATCATCATCAGGTCATTAAACTTGGCAGCATTATTAATAAATTTCTGTGGATCTGGTGTATCCAGCCATGTCATTTTAGTTTGTTCTTCAGTCATAGTAATCTCCATTCTTGTTCCGGAAGTTTGAAGCCTGTATGAAAAATTATTTCTAAATATAATAAAACAGGCTATACACATACATGTTTTTATTATACATGAAAATCTTATATTAGGCAAATTTTCTGTTCTCTAAAGGAAAAGACAAATGTAAAAAACAGATCTGAAACAGGTCTGTTTTTTTACATTTTTTTTACTTTTCCGGGATAGTGTATTTTACATATGGACGGTAATATACAGACTGTAATCGCGAGAGAGAGAAAAAAACAAGGACCGCGAAGAAAAGGAGAAAATAATCATGAAAAAAGGTTTAGCAGTAGCGATGGCGGCATTATTAGGAGTAGCAACAATGGGTACAACAGCAATGGCAGCAGCTTCCGGAGATATTACAATCTGTTCCAGAGAGGATGGTTCCGGTACAAGAGGTGCATTCATTGAACTGTTTGGAATTGAAGAAAAAGATGCAGATGGAAATAAAGTAGACAACACTACAGAGGCAGCTAAAATCACAAACAGTACTTCTGTTATGTTAAGCACAGTAGCTCAGGATGAGAATGCAATCGGATATGTTTCACTTGGCTCTCTGAATGATACTGTTACAGCTGTAAAAATTGACGGAGCAGAAGCAACAGCAGAGAATATTGAGTCTGGTGATTATAAAGTAGTTCGTCCTTTTAATATTGCAACAAAGGATGATGTAAGCGAAGCAGCACAGGATTTTATCAATTATATTATGAGTGCTGACGGACAGGCTGTAATTGAAGAAAACGGATACATTTCCGTTGGAGACAAACCGGAATATGAAGCTGCAGATGTAGAAGGAAAAGTTGTAGTAGCCGGATCTTCTTCTGTAACTCCGGTAATGGAGAAGCTTGCTGAAAGCTATAAAGAAGTAAATGATAAAGTAGACATCGAGGTTCAGCAGAGTGATTCTACAACTGGTATGACATCTGCAATTGACGGACTCTGCGATATCGGTATGGCATCACGTGACTTAAAAGACAGCGAAACTGAGGCTGGTCTTACTGCAACTGTAATTGCAAAGGATGGTATTGCAGTAATTGTAAACAATGACAGTGGTGTAGCTGAGCTTACAAGCGATCAGGTAAAGGATATCTACACAGGTAACATCACTACATGGGAAGATCTTGCAAAATAATAATCTGAACTTGCAAACTGGAAAAACTTCCCAAATAAAGGAACGGACTTTATGAAATCAATTAATGAAAAGGTAATGAAAATCGTGTTCCTTGTAGCGGCCTGCACTTCTGTGCTGGCCGTTGCATTAATCTGTATCTTCTTATTCGCAAACGGAATTCCGGCAATGGCGAAAATCGGTCTGCCAGATTTCTTGTTTGGAATGAAGTGGAAACCATCTAACGGACTTTACGGAATTTTCCCATTTATCCTTGGAAGTATCTACGTAACAGCAGGAGCCATTGTGGTCGGTGTTCCAACAGCTCTTCTGCTTGCAATTTTCCTTGCATTTTATTGTCCAAAGCAGTTGTATTCTCCATTAAAAGCAATGGTAAATCTTCTTGCCGGAATCCCTTCAGTTGTATATGGATTTTTTGGTCTGACTGTATTTGTACCGCTGCTGCGTCAGCTTACAGGTCATGATGGAAGCACAATGCTTACTGCTTCCGTGCTTCTTGGAATTATGATACTCCCAACAGTTACAGGAGTTGCGGAGCCGGCTTTGAAAAGCGTTCCGACAAGCTACTATGAAGGAGCACTGGCACTTGGGGCAACTCATGAAAAAAGCGTGTTTGGAACTGTATTTCCGGCAGCGAAATCCGGCGTATTAGCAGGTGTTGTACTTGGAATCGGTCGTGCTATCGGTGAGACAATGGCGGTCATTATGGTAGCCGGAAACCAGACCTGGATGCCTCAGGGACTGTGTAAAGGACTTCGTACCATGACCGCAAATATTGTGATTGAAATGGGCTATGCGACTGACCTTCATAGAGAAGCGCTGATTGCAACAGGTGTAGTATTGTTCGTATTTATCCTGATCATCAACCTATGCGTATCAGCCCTGAAAAGGAGGACAGAAGATGAGTAAAAGCAGATCTTCTTACTGGAAGAATCATCCGGGCTCAGCAGTGCTTCGACTTCTGGTGTGGTTGTCAGCTGTGATCACGGTGGCAGTTATGGCATTCCTGGTAGGATTTATTCTGATAAAAGGTGTAGGAAATCTGAAACCGGAGCTGTTTGCACTGGAATATAATTCAGAAAATGCATCCCTGATGCCGGCACTTATTAACACGCTGATTATCACACTACTATCACTTTTGATCGCAGTGCCGTTTGGTATTTTTGCAGCAATATATCTGGTGGAATATGCAAAAAAAGGAAGCAAGCTTGTAAAAATAATTCGTATAACAACAGAGACATTGCAGGGAATTCCATCTATCATTTTTGGCTTGTTTGGACTTTTATTTTTCAGTACGGCACTTCACTGGGGATACTCTTTATTATCAGGAGCTATGACTTTGGTAATTATGATTCTTCCTTTGATCATCCGTACTACAGAAGAGGCACTTCTTGGTGTTCCGGATGCATACAGAGAAGCCTCCTTTGGACTTGGTGCAGGAAAGCTTCGTACTGTTTTTAAGGTAATACTTCCAAGTGCCATACCAGGAATCCTTTCCGGAGTGGTCCTTGCAACAGGCCGTATTGTAGGTGAGACAGCAGCACTTATTTACACAGCTGGTGCAGTTGCAAAGGTTCCATCCAGTCTTATGGGTTCAGGCCGAACTCTTGCAGTGCATATGTATGTACTTTCCAGTGAGGGTCTTTATATGGATCAGGCTTATGCAACTGCAGTTATCCTTCTGGTTTTTGTACTGGTACTGAACTGGATTTCCGGATTTTGTGCAAAAAGACTTGGCAAAGCTGCAAACGGTCAGTGATTTAACCGAATCAAGTAAGTCCCCTAAGACGGTTGCGAAAAGCAATAAGCAGCAAAGCGGATTATATCCGCTTGCCATAATACTTTGTAATTATGATGAAAGGCAGAGAAAAGCAGCCGAGATGCTTTTCAAAGGAGAATATGGGTAAAATTAATGTGGAAAACATGGATTTGTACTATGGACAGTTCCATGCTTTAAAGAATATTAATCTGGATATTCCGGAAAAGAAAATTACAGCATTTATCGGTCCAAGCGGATGTGGAAAATCCACTTTGTTAAAGTCATTAAACCGTATGAACGATCTGGTTGAGGGCTGTAAGATTACAGGTGATATACGGTTGGACGGTGAAGATATTTATGGGAATATCGATGTAAATCTTCTCAGAAAACGTGTAGGAATGGTATTCCAAAAACCAAATCCGTTCCCTATGAGTATTTATGATAATATTGCATATGGACCTCGTACACATGGCATTCATTCCAAAGAAAAGCTGGATGATATTGTGGAAAGAGCACTTCGAAATGCATCTATCTGGGATGAAGTAAAAGATCGCCTGAAGAAAAGTGCGCTTGGAATGTCAGGTGGACAGCAGCAAAGACTTTGCATTGCAAGAGCTCTTGCAGTAGAGCCGGAGGTTCTTCTTATGGACGAGCCTACCTCTGCTTTGGATCCGATTTCTACATCTCATATTGAGGATCTGGCATTGGAATTAAAGGACCGTTACACCATTGTGATCGTGACTCATAATATGCAGCAGGCAGCTCGTATTTCAGATAAAACAGCCTTTTTCCTGCTAGGTGAGATCATTGAATATAACGATACTACGGAGCTGTTTTCAAGACCACAGAATAAGAAAACAGAAGAGTATATCACAGGGAGGTTCGGTTGATATGAGAGATCTTTATAATGCAAAGCTTGCCAGACTTTCAGATGAAATCATGGAAATGGGAAATCTGTGCGGACAGGCAATTATGAAAACCTGTCAGCTTCTGGCAAGTGTGGAAATTCGGGAAACAGCATCAAAGGAAATTGCAAAAATTGAGAAAGAAATTGATGATAAAGAGCATAATATTGAAGCACTTTGTATGCAGCTGCTTTTGAAACAGCAGCCGGTAGGAACGGATCTGAGAAAGATTTCAGCAGCCCTTAAGATGGTTACAGATATGGAAAGAATCGGAGATCAGGCTACAGATATTGCAGAAATTATGCTTACAGGAAGTGTACATGTTCCGGTTACTGCGATTCCTCTTCAGGAAATGGCTGAGCATGCAATGCATATGGTAAATGACAGTGTCACAGCTTACGTAGAAGAGAAAAGTGATTTGGCTAAAAAGGTAATCGACAGTGATGATCTGCTGGATAATCTTTTTAATCAGATAAGAAAAGCTTTGGATATGAATCGTATGGGGTATTCCGGTGATGAAATCCTTGATCTTCTTATGATTTCAAAATATTACGAAAGAATCGGAGATCACGCTACGAATATTGGTGAATGGGCTGAATTTTCCGTAGATGGAATTCACAGAAACGGAGACAGCATAAGCGATTTGTTTAATCCGAATTCGTTGTAAAAAAAACTCCCGCCAGTGGCTAAAAGCATCAGCTGGCAGGAGCTTTTTTTATTTTAAAACTGGTAATTTTTATGTCTTTTAAAGAAATCCTTTGTTTCCTTTACCACTACGCCGCTTAAAGCAAGCAGTGCGATCAGGTTCGGGAAAGCCATCAGGGCATTGAAGATATCTGCAATATTCCATACAGCAGCAACTGTCATGTAAGGTCCGATAAATACGCAGATAATATATAACCAACGGTAGGTTTTTACAGCTGTCATGTTACGATCAAACAGATACTCAAGACAGCGTTCACCATAGTAATCCCATCCGAGGATGGTTGTAAATGCGAAGAAAACCAGGCACAGCATAAGTGCAAAGGAAGCAAATTGTGGTGGGAAAGGAAGTCCTTTCTGGAATGCTGCCGTGGTAATAGCGACGCCTTCAAGTCCTGTGTTCCAGGTTCCTGTAATAACGATGGAAAGACCTGTCATGGTACAGATTACGATGGTATCAATGAAAGTACCTGTCATGGAAACGAGACCCTGACGAACAGGTTCCTTTGTCTGAGCTGCTGCTGCAGCAATAGGAGCACTTCCAAGACCGGATTCATTGGAGAAAATACCGCGGGCAATACCTTTTTGCATTGCAATAACCATGGTTCCCATGGCGCCGCCTGCAAGGGCACTTCCGTTAAATGCTGTTTTTACGATAGTAACGATTGCTGCCGGAACAGCCGTAATATTTGTGATGACAATGATCAGCGCAAGTACTACGTACAGAACTGCCATAAACGGTACAACAATCTGGGATACCTTAGCAATACGCTGGATACCGCCAAGAACTACAAGTCCTACACATAAAGTAAGAATCAGGCAGGCGATAACAGTTGCCCAGGAATATGTATTTCCGAAAAGGGAAACGGTGTGAACGGTATCCGGATCAAAGAAGTTCTTCACTGCAGAAGCAATACCGTTTACCTGTGTAAAAGTACCGATTCCGAAAAGACCAACTCCTGCTCCGAAAAATGCGAAGATCTTTGCAAGCCATCTCCACTGCTTTCCCATACCGTTTTCAATGTAGTAGAAAGGTCCGCCAAGTACATGGCCTTCCTTATCAATGGTACGGTATTTGATTGCGAGAAGACCTTCTGCGTATTTGGTTGCCATTCCGAAGAATGCAGCAACGATCATCCAGAATAAGGCTCCCGGTCCGCCGGCTGCGATAGCAGTAGCAACACCTACAATATTTCCGGTTCCGATGGTAGCTGACAAAGCTGTGCAAAGAGCACCAAAGCTTGTAACCTCACCTTCCCCGCCTTCTTCATTTCGTACCATGAATTTCAGTGCTTTTCCAAGATGTCTTACCTGTAAAAAGCCTAACCGAACGGTTAAAAGGAATCCTGTGATCAGGATCAGAATGATAAGCGGAAGTCCCCAAACGACTCCGTCAAACCAGGTGATAAAGTTGTTGATTTGTGTAAACATGTTCTCTTTCCTCCATCCTTTTGCCTGAGAGATTAACAGCATGATACATGCTGCGTACACCTTCGGCGCTCTTCCATTTATTTTTTGAAGAGACTCTCCTGAGTTTACGAATACACCGTGCCAGAAATGTACGGCAGTGACGGCCATTCGTATTGTGTGGAAACACACTAGAACACAGGGTATCACAGTTGAAAATAATTTTCAATATGTTTTTGCAAAAAAGATTTTTATTTGCAAAGAAAAAGATTGTTGCTTCCTGCCGGAAAAAATTTTAACTTTATCAATAATATGAAATTGACATGAAATTCAGCAGTAAGTTATAATAGAGCAAATATTTTTTATAAGCACTGCTGTTTTCGGGTGCATGGGCTATGAGCCTGTTTTTTCCTACATCAACTGGGAAGAGAAAAAGTAACTGGTGGAAAGCGGCGACATAGACTGTGTCTGGGGAAGTTTTACCATTGATGGATACCGGATCTGTGTTATAATACCTGAAGAGAATACAAGGAGGCCAGCTATGAGTACAAATACATCTGATATTATGGTAAAAATGATTCAGTTTTCCAATGGAAACAGACATGACATCAATCATTTTATGAAAGTATACACCTACGCCAAAACCATCGCGGAAAGTGAAAATGTTTCTGAGAAGGATTTGATTACCGTTGAAACTGCAGCAATCGTCCATGACATTGCCTGCCCTCTTTGCAGGGAAAAATACGGAAACACCAATGGGAAATACCAGGAAAAAGAAGGCATTCTGTTAGCGGAAGAGTTTCTAAAAGACACAGATCTGCCGGAAGAAATCAAGAAACGGGTTGTTTTTCTGGTGGGACATCATCACACCTTAACCGGTATTGACGGCATTGACTACCAGATCCTTCTGGAAGCAGACTACCTGGTAAATGCAGATGAATCTGGCTATTCAGAGGGCAATATCAGCAACACGAAGCGGAAGCTTTTTAAAACCAAAACAGGTCTCAGATTGCTGGAAGCAGTTTATGGCATTTAATGCCGCATAAAAATTTCACAAAAAACATCTTGACCATAAAACAATCTCACGCTATAATACCGCATATAAATTTTCGTGCAAAGAGCAGACAAAGGGGTCTGAAAAATCCCATTGTCTGCTCTTTTTTTGCTGCGAAAATCTGTATATCAGAATTTTCCACACAGATTGAGAGGAGGAACATCATGAGACTGAATCCAAAGGAACAGGAAAAATTAATGCTTCATATGGCAGGAAATCTTGCCAAAGAGAGAAAGAACAGAGGTCTGAAGCTGAATTATGTGGAGGCGCTTGCGTATATCAGTTCTGAGCTTCTGGAGCTTGCAAGAGATGGAAAAACAGTGGTAGAGCTGATGCAGCTTGGAACCAAAATTCTTACAAAAGACGATGTAATGGACGGCGTAGCTGATATGATCGGTGAAGTCCAGGTAGAAGCTACCTTTCCAGACGGAACCAAGCTTGTAACCGTACACAACCCAATTCAGTAAGGAGGAAGATCAGCATGAAAATCGGTGAAATTATGGCTGGGAATCGTGAGATTACACTTAACGAAGGCAAAAAAACAGTGACAGTAACAGTGGCAAACAAAGGCGACAGACCGGTTCAGGTTGGTTCCCATTTTCATTTCTTTGAAGTAAACAAATGCCTTTCTTTTGACCGGGAAAAAGCCTACGGATACCATCTGGACATCCCTTCCGGCACCTCTGTAAGATTTGAGCCGGGAGAAGAAAAAGAAGTCCAGCTTACCGAAATGGGCGGCAGAAAAAGAGTATTCGGCTTAAATGATCTCACCCGCGCCCAGGCAACAGAGGACACCAAAGCAGCATCTGTGGAAAATGCAAAATTAAAAGGATTTCTGTAAGGAGGGACAACAATGAGTACAAAAATTTCCGGAAGCAAATATGCAGCAATGTATGGCCCGACTACAGGAGATAAAGTACGTCTGGCAGATACAAGCCTTGTGATCGAAGTAGAAAAAGACTATACCACCTATGGCGATGAAGTAAAATTCGGCGGCGGCAAAAGCATCCGTGACGGCATGGGACAGTCTGTAAAAACCTGCAGCAAGGACGGTGATCTTGACCTTGTGATCACCAATGCCCTGATCGTGGATTCCACCGGAATCGTCAAAGCTGACATTGGAATCAAAGACGGCAAAATCGCAGGAATCGGAAAAGCAGGAAACCCGGACATTATGGACGGCGTAACACCTGGAATGACAGTAGGCGCATCTACAGAAGCCCTGGCAGGAGAGGGAATGATCGTAACAGCAGGGGGAATTGACACCCACATTCATTTCATCAGTCCTCAGCAGATCGACTGTGCGCTGTACAGCGGCGTAACCACCATGATCGGCGGAGGAACAGGCCCGGCAGACGGCACAAACGCCACCACCTGTACCCCGGGACCATGGAACTTGAGAATGATGTTAAAAGCAGCAGAAGAGTATCCTATGAACCTTGGCTTCCTTGGCAAAGGCAACTGCTCCGATGAAGCACCTCTCATCGAGCAGGTAAAAGCCGGGGCAATGGGACTGAAAATACATGAGGACTGGGGCGCAACACCGGCAGTTATCAACCACTGCCTGAATGTGGCAGATGAATATGATGTGCAGGTGGCAATTCACACAGACACCCTGAATGAGGGCGGATGCGTAGAAGACACCCTGGCAGCCATCGGCGGAAGAACCATCCATACCTATCATACAGAAGGAGCAGGCGGCGGCCATGCACCGGACATCATCCGCGCGGCAGCAGCGCCAAATGTGCTTCCATCCTCCACGAACCCCACAATGCCATACACTGTAAACACCCTGGATGAGCATCTGGACATGCTGATGGTTTGCCATCATCTGGACAAAAGAATTCCGGAAGATGTGGCATTTGCTGATTCCCGAATCCGACCGGAGACTATTGCTGCAGAGGATGTTCTTCACGACATGGGAATTTTCAGCATGATGAGCTCCGACTCTCAGGCAATGGGACGTGTAGGCGAGGTCGTCACACGTACCTGGCAGACTGCAAGCAAAATGAAAGATGAAAGAGGCGCACTTCCGGAAGATGCAGGCCATGATAACGACAACTTCCGTGTAAAACGCTACATCTCCAAATATACCATCAACCCGGCCATCACCCACGGTATTTCCCAGTATGTAGGCTCTGTGGAAACCGGAAAATTCGCAGACCTGGTTCTGTGGAATCCTGCATTTTTCGGGGCAAAACCGGACATGATCATCAAAGGCGGCATGATCATTGCCTCCAAGATGGGAGATGCAAATGCCTCCATTCCGACTACCCAGCCGGTATGCTATCAGCCAATGTTCGCAGCCCACGGAAAAGCAAAAAACGAAGCATGCCTGACCTTTGTATCCCAGGCTGCCATGGATGAAAATGTAAAAGAAAAATATGGTCTGGAAAAGACTGTAGTGCCTGTAAAGGGCTGCAGAAATATCAGCAAAAAGGACATGGTATTCAACGACAGAACACCGGAATTAACAGTTGATCCGGAGACCTATAAGGTAACTGTTGACGGGGAAGAGATCACTTCCAAACCAGCCGAGAAGCTTCCGCTGACTCAGCTTTACAGCCTGTTTTAAGAAGAGGAGAGATTTTATGTTAGGTGTTTGCCTTTTGTTTGTAGGAATCGTACTGATCAACAATGGTATGTGTACCTTATATCATGTAGATGGAAAATCCACTGCCATCATGAATATTTTCACCGGAGGACTTTCCCTTTTTATTAACTTTGTGAACCTGGTACAGGGAAATTATTACGCAGCAGGAACCGGATTATTGTTCTGCTTTACCTATCTTTTTGTTGCATTAAGCAAGTTTTTAAAAGCAGATCCCATTCCTTTTGCATGGTTTTCTACCTTCGTGGCAGTCAATGCCGTGATCTTCGGAACCATCGAAGGCTTTACCGGAAGTACTGCACTTGGAATCACAGCAGATATCCGCTGGGCAGGAATCTGGTATCTGTGGGCAATTCTGTGGGGAACTGCGTTTGTGGAGGATATCTGCGGGAAAAAGCTGGGAAAATTTGTTCCATATCTTCAGGTCTTTGAGGGCGTTGTAACAGCCTGGATCCCCGGTGTTATGATGCTGCTTCAGATTTGGTAAAAAGAAAAACTGCAAGTTGGAGGTCAGAAAAAATGCTTTGTGAGCAGGTTTTGGGAAAGCTTCATGATTTTGATACAGAAGGAAAAACAGTGGAATATGTAGGCATCGAATGGCACGAAGCTTTTAAGAAAATACATAAAAAAACAACGGACAAAGGGACGGAGGTTGGCATCCGCATGGATGATTCCATTCTTTCCCGGGGACTGTATCAGGATGATGTGATCTACGCAGATGATAAAAAAATAATTGCCGTAAATACCCCGCCATGCGAAGTGATCCGCGTGTCCTTCACCCCTGGACATGAGAAAATGGCAGCCAAGGTATGCTATGAGATTGGCAACCGGCATGCGCCTCTTTTCTGGGGAGAGGACGATACTTTTATTACCATTTATAATGAGCCAATGCTTGTGATGCTCCAGAAAATCCACGGTGTTAAGGCCGAAAAAGAGGTGCGAAAGCTTGATTTTGACAAGCGGATTTCTGCAAGCATCCACAACCATCATCACTAAAACAAGTAAAAAAACTGCAGTTATGGAGGTTCTTTATGTCAGAAAAACAGTTTTATCTTTTGCAGGTAAATGACGCCCTGTTTCCCATCGGAGGCTACTCTCATTCCCAGGGACTGGAAACCTATATTCAGCGGGGAATTGTCCATGATGCAGACACGGCGAGAGAATATATTACCCATAAAATAAAATGGAATCTTGCATATACAGAACTTCTGGGAGCCAGACTTGCCTATGAAGCCGCCAGGGAAAATGACCTGTCAGAGCTTCTGGAACTGGAAGAAATTCTGGAAGCCTCCAGGATTCCCATGGAGCAAAGAGAGGCTGCAAGAAAGATGGGCTCCCGTTTTGCCAAAACCATAGAAAAGCTGGGACTTTCCATCAGCGAAACGGGAATTTTCCGGGAATATCTGGACGCGAGAAAGGGAAAAGCGGTGAATCACTGCTGCATTTACGGCGTTTTCTGTGCCCAGATGGAGATTTCCATTGGGGAGGCTCTGGCCCATTATCTGTATGCACAGACCTCTGCAATGGTAACTAATTGCGTGAAGACGATCCCCTTAAGCCAGACCGCGGGACAGCAGCTTTTAAGCGGTTGTTATAAGGAATTTGGCGAGATTCTGGAAGATGTGATGCATAAAAGCAAAGAAGATTTGTGTCTTTCCGCACCAGGTTTTGATATCAGTGGAATCCAGCACGAAAAACTGTATTCCAGGCTATACATGTCATAAGAAGAAAAGAGGAAATCGAGATGTCATATGTAAAAATCGGAGTTGCGGGACCTGTTGGTTCCGGAAAAACAGCACTTATTGAGGCTTTGTCAAGAAAGATGGCAAAGGACTACAGCATTGGTGTGATCACAAACGATATTTATACAAAGGAGGACGCCCAGTTCCTTGCCAAAAACAGCGTTCTTCCAGTGGAGCGCATCATTGGCGTGGAGACAGGCGGCTGTCCCCATACTGCGATCCGTGAGGATGCATCCATGAACCTTGAGGCAGTGGATGAGATGATGGAACGCTTTCCGGACATTGAACTTCTTTTCATAGAAAGCGGCGGAGACAACTTATCTGCAACCTTCAGCCCGGAGCTGGTGGATGCTACCATTTTTGTCATCGACGTGGCAGAAGGGGATAAGATTCCGAGAAAAGGCGGCCCTGGAATTACCCGTTCCGACCTTCTTGTGATCAACAAAATTGACCTTGCCCCCTACGTTGGTGCAAGCCTGGAAGTTATGGAACGAGACTCCAGAAAAATGCGCGGTGACAGACCTTTCCAGTTCACCAACATCCGCGGAGATGAAAATGTGGATAAGGTAGTGGAGTGGATCAAAAAGAACGTACTGTTAGAAGGAATGTAAAGGTATGGATAATAAATTCGGAAAAATTTCCCGTATTCAGGCATGTGCCGCAGTCAGGGACGGCAAAACCATTCTGGAAGATTTATCCTTTACCGCCCCGTACAAGATCATGGTGCCCTTTGAGAAAGAAAACGACGGTATTCAGATCATGCCCCTTTGTGCGTCTGCGGGAATTATGGCAGGGGATTCCCAGGAATTTTCCTATCATGTGAAGGAAGGGGCGAACCTGGAAGTTTTGTCCCAGTCCTTTGAGAAAATCCATAAAATGGACGAGGGATCTGCTTTTCGTACCATTGAAATCCAGGTGGAGCAAAATGCAATCCTGTACTATTATCCCCAGCCTGTGATCCCCTTTTCTGGATCTGCATTTGACAGCACTATGACCATTTGTCTGGAGGATAAAACCTCCCGGCTGTTTTTGCTGGAAGTGATTTCCTGCGGCAGAAACGCTCATGAAGAGCGCTTTCAGTATCGGAGATTTTCCTCCAGGGTGCGGATTTACAGAGGGGAAAAGCTGATCTACCAGGACAATACCTGCTACGAACCGGAAAAAATGCCTATGGAAGGCATTGGAATGTACGAAGGATACACTCATATGGCCAATCTTTTTCTTTCAGAAATATATACTGGACAGGACAGCACAGATAAAGAAATCAATCTGGAATTACAGGAAAAAATCTGGAAGCTTCTTGACGAAGAACCGGACACGGACGGCGGAGTTACCCGTCTGACAACCGGCGACCTGGTCCTTCGAATCTTCGCCCATCGTGCCCAAACTCTCCAGCAGCTGGCCGACAAAATAAAGAAATTATATGAAGCAATTCATTAACGAACCAACAGGGACTGAGTTTTCTGACAAGATCCAAAACTTTGTCCCTGTTGTTTTTTTCTAGCTCCACCCAAAAAGAAAAATTTATCGCTGTCAGTTTTCCCTTGACATCCTGATCTAAGATAGTTATAATTCAAAATATTTGAATTATAACTATTCGGAAGAAAGGAAACCAACCATGGATGATACCTTACACTACCTGATTATGGCCAACCAGATGCTTGTCCAGAAAGCTTTGCTGGAACAGCTTAAGGATACCGGACTTACCATCGGGCAGCCCAAGATCCTTGACTATTTGAAAGACCATGACGGCAGCAATCAGAAAGAAATCGCAAAAGCCTGCTTTTTGGAAGCTGGATCTCTTACCACTATTTTAAATAAGATGGAAGAGAAAGGGCTGATCGAGCGTCGGATTTTAAACGGCAACAGACGCAGCTTCCATATCTTTATGACAGAAGAGGGAAAGAAGAAACAGCAGCTGGTGACCCAGGCTTTTGCCAAAATAGAAGAAAAGGCATTGTCCGGTGTTTCTGCCGAAGAATTCCAGCAGTTTTTGGCTGTATATGGAAAAATCTATGCGAATTTACAGGGGGAAAGAAATGAATAAGTTAAAAAGATATCTGTTTTTCTGGGTAAATCCCGGAAATTATGCAATGAAGCTGGCTGCCCTTCTGGCAGGCTGCATCGTGCTTGGATTTGGCGTATATCTGGAACCACAAAGATCATATTTGATTCTTCCATGACCGTGATCGCAGGAATTCTTTCCTTTATTTTCTGGGGAAAATTAAACGGTGTCCGTGAAGGTACCATTATCGCAGCTCTGCTGGTAGGCTTTATTGCAAGATTATTTGGAAAACATCTGGAATTTATGCGGAAATTTATTATTGACGATATTGAAGAATGCGTTGAGGAAGCATTGAACTGACAATTTGGGGGGAACGATTGATTCCCCTTTGTTTTCAAAAAAATACAATCTGTGAAAAAATTTTTCTGGACAAGATTCCCAATATAAGCTATTCTTATAAGGAAAATTAGATAACATTTGTTGGTTTTGAACCAGCCTTTGTAAGTTCCTGTGCAAATGTCTGCACATGGATTAAAAGGGAAATCGGTGTAATTCCGGTACGATCCCGTCACTGTGATAGGGAGCTGCAGAACATAATCTCACTGGATGGACAGTTGTCAGTCTGGGAAGGGGTTCTGGAGCGAGGATCTTAAGTCAGGAGACCTGCTTATAAATGATTTGATATGATTCTTACGGTAGATAGGAAGCATGGTTTTTTTGTGTGCAATGACATCCGTAATTTCTGCGGGTGTTGTTTTTTTCTGCGCTTTTTTTCGAAAGCGTATCATTCCCCCTGCCTTTTTTTGCGAAAACTGAATCAGATCCGGCGAAAAACCTCCAACATGTAGGAAGGAGAGAAAATGTCAAAAAAACAAATTGGAAAAAGGCTTCTGCAGATTCTGATTGTTCTGATCGGTGTAAGTTTCTTTACATTCGGACTTACTTATCTTTCTCCTGGTGACCCGGCAGAAATCATGCTGACAGAGTGTGGCAACCTGCCTACACCGGAACTTCTGGAACAGACAAGAAATGAACTGGGCCTTGACCGACCGTTTCTGGTACAGTACGGCTCCTGGGTAAAAGGAGTTCTGACCGGAGACATGGGAACATCCTATGCATTTAAAGTTCCCGTAACTGAAAAACTGATGAAATGCTTCTGGCCAACCCTTCAGATGTCACTGTTTGCCCTTCTTTTGATGATCTTATTCTCCATACCATGCGGAATCCTCTCCGCGGTGTATCAGAATAAGTGGCCGGATTATCTCATCCGCGGAATTACCTTCTTCGGGGTATCCATTCCAAGCTTCTGGATCGGTCTGATCCTTCTTAGCATCTTCGGAGTACAGCTTCGCTGGGTCAACGTAGCCGGAGGTACTACCGATTTCAAGACCATGATCCTGCCCTCCGTAACCCTGGCTCTTTCCATGTCTGCGAAATACACCAGACAGGTGCGAAACGCAGTGCTGGAGGAATTAAGACAGGACTATGTTATCGGAGCAAGAATGAGAGGAATCAAGGAAAGCGTGATCCTCTGGAGACATGTGCTCCCAAATGCAATGCTCCCAATCGTTACCCTTCTTGGTCTTTCCCTTGGCTCCCTGCTTGGTGGAACTGCAGTTGTTGAGATCATCTACAACTGGCCTGGAATGGGAAGCATGGCGATCAAGGCAATCGCCTGTCGTGACTATCCGATGGTGCAGGCCTATGTACTGATGATCGCGATTATGTATATGGTGATCAACATTATCGTTGACCTTTCCTATACTTATCTGGATCCGAGAATAAAGGAGGTTAAGTAAAGTGAAAAAGCAGAATTTTTTCTTAGCTCATAAACAGTTTACCGTATTCTTTATTCTGGCGCTTGCGGTTGTAGGCGTAGCTGTTTTTGCTCCCTGGATCGCACCAAAGGATCCGCTGGATGCAGTGATGGTGGATTCTCTGAAAGCCCCATGTGCAGAATATCCCCTTGGCGCTGACAAACTGGGACGAGACATTCTTTCCCGTGTGATCTATGGTACCAGAACCTCTCTGGTATCCACCCTGATCCTGGTAGCAACTATTTTTGTTGTAGGTACACTGCTTGGAATTATTGCAGGATACTTCGGCGGCTGGATCGATCAGGTGATCATGCGAATCGCAGATATGATGATCTCTTTCCCTGGAATGATCCTGGCAATCGCAATCGCAGGTATGCTTGGCCCAAGCCTTAGAAACGGAGTCATCGCCATCACAGCCGTAAGCTGGACAAAATATGCCCGTCTGGCAAGAAGTATGGTCCTGAAAGTAAAACGTAATCTGTATGTGGAAGCGGCTGTGGTAAACGGCACCAGTACATTCAAAATTTTGTGGAAGCATATCCTCCCCAACATGCTGACGACTATGACAGTAACAGCAGCGGCAGATATGGGTACCATGATGCTGGAACTTGCATCTCTTTCCTTCCTGGGATTCGGAGCAGTAGCACCGACACCGGAGTGGGGACTGATGCTGAACGAAGGAAGAACTTATATGGCAAAAGCACCGTGGCTGATGATCGCACCGGGTATCGCCATCGTAATCGTAGTAATCATTTTTAACATGCTTGGTGACAGTATCCGAGATATTCTGGATCCGAGACAGGACTGATAAAGGAGAAAAAGTATATGAAAAACAGAATCGCAAAAAAAGTATGTGCAGCAGCACTGGCAGGACTTATGGCAATGGCAATGATCCCGGCTACTTTCGTATTTGCAGATGGAAATACCATGACAATCGGTGTAACAAGCTTTGCTGATACACTGGAACCAACAGAGCAGTATTTCAGCTGGGTAATTTCCCGTTACGGTGTTGGACAGGGACTTACCAAGTTTGACGAGGAAGGAAACATGGTACCATGTCTTGCAACAGAGTGGACCAACAGTGAAGATGGAAAAACATGGACATTTACCATTCGTGAGGGCGTTAAATTCTCAAATGGCAACGATATGACACCAGAGCTTGTAAAAGCATCCCTGGAGCGTACTATGGAAATGTCAAACCGTGTACCGGAGTTCTTTGACATTGACAGCATTGAGGTTGACGGACAGAACATCACATTCAACCTGAACAGAGCAAACGCAAATATGGCAGGATGCCTGGCTGACCCGCTTTTCCTGATCATGGACACAAGCATTGACAACTCCAACATCGCAATGGAAGGCCCGGTCTGCACAGGCCCGTATGCATTCCAGTCCTTTGATCCGTCCGGAGATACAGTTGTTGTACGAAACGAGTATTACTGGGACGGCGAGGTTCCCAATGACAGTGTAACTCTTCGTATTATCGGAGACCAGACAACACGTTCCATGGCACTTCAGTCCGGCGAGATCGATGTTGCTTACAACTTAAAGACAGAGAACGTTTTCGAGTTTGACGGAAACGACAACTACAACATTCAGTCTCTGGAATCTCTTCGTTCTACCTATGCATTTATGAACCAGAACGGAGCACTTGGGGATCTTGCACTTCGTCAGGCAGTTCTTCGCGGACTTGACAAAGAGACCTACACCAGCATTCTTCTTGAGGGCGGCGCAACACCAGGAAAAGCTCCGGTACCGCCAACACTGGACTATGGATATGAGGAACTGAACGATGAGAATGCTTACGATCCAGACGGAGCAAAGCAGGTTCTTGCAGATGCCGGATATGAGGATGTAGACGGTGATGGATATGTAGAAGATCCAGACGGAAATAAAGTAGAGCTTACCTTTGTATACTATGACAGCCGTGCAGAGCTTGGCGTATACGCGCAGGCAGCACAGGCAAGCTTAAAAGAAATCGGAATCAACATCAAGCTTGACTGCGTATCCTATGAGACACTTCTTGACCGTCGTGATTCCTCCCAGTATGACCTTCTGATCTGGAACGTACTGGTTGCAAACACCGGTGACCCGGAAAACTACCTTCGTGAGAACTGGTACAGCACATCTGCAAACAACACTGCAGGATATTCCAATGCAGATGTAGATGCATGGCTGGATGAACTGGCTTCTACTATCGATGCAGAGGCAAGAAAAGAGCTGATCGTGAAGATTCAGCAGGCAATCATGGATGATGCAGCAACTGTATTCTTCGGATATGAGAATACCTTCCTTATTTCCAAATCTACCGTAGAAGGACTTGTAATGTATCCAATGGATTACTACTGGGTAACTGCTGACATGAAGATTGCTGAGTAATAAAGGAGTCTGTTATATGCTGGAAATTAAAGATCTGGCTGTACAGTATGGGAATCAGGCACCTACTATCGAACATTTCAACCTTTCCATGAAAAAGGGGGAGATCATCAGCGTGGTAGGAGAGAGTGGAAGTGGAAAAACTACCGTGATCCGTGCCGTTCTGGGAGCACTTTCCGGAGCTGGCCGGGTCACCAGCGGTGATATTCTCTACCATGGAGAATCCCTTCTGAAAAATTCCAAAAGCGACTGGAGAAAGATCCGCGGCAGCAAAATGTCCATGATCTTCCAGGACTGCGGAGGAACCCTGAATCCGATCCGTAAGATCGGCAGCCAATATGTAGAATATATTCGTACACACCAGTCAATGACCAAGAAGGAAGCATGGGATAAGGCTGTTTCCATGCTTACCAAAATGCGTCTCCCGGATGCAGAGAACATCATGAACAGCTATCCTTATCAGCTGTCCGGCGGTATGCGTCAGCGTGTGGGAATCGCGATGGCCATGACATTTAATCCGGAACTTCTTCTGGCAGATGAGCCTACCAGTGCCCTGGATGTAACCACACAGGCACAGATCGTCCGTCAGATGATGGAGCTTCGGGATGATTTCGGAACCGGAATCATTATCGTAACCCATAATATCGGCGTAGCTGCTTATATGGCAGACCAGCTGATCGTGATGCATCACGGAAAGGTAGTGGATCACGGAACCAGAGAAGAGGTTCTGAACAATCCGACCAGTGATTATACCAGAAAACTTTTGGAAGCAGTTCCGGAAATGGAGGGAAAACGATATGTCTGAGAATCATGAAATCGTCATGCAGGCGAAGCATATTGTAAAACAGTTCCCTGCTTCCCACGGCAGAACCTTAACTGCCTGCAATGATATCAACCTGACTATGTACAAGGGCCGTACCCTTGGAATCGTAGGAGAGAGTGGATGCGGAAAGTCAACTTTTGTCCGCATGGTAATTTCCCTGGATCAGCCCACCAGCGGCGAGATTCTTTATCATGGCAAAAACATCACAGGACTTTCAAAGAAAGAGACCTGGGAAAACCGCCAGAACCTTCAGATGGTTTTCCAGGATCCGCTTGCATCCTTTAATCCGAAGATGAAGATCGGGGACATCCTCACAGAGCCTCTGATGAATTACAAAAAGATCAAAAGAAGCGAAAGAAACGCGAAGGCAAGAGAGCTTCTTCGCATGGTTGAGCTTCCGGAGGATTTTGTGGACCGTTATCCGCACAACATGAGCGGCGGACAGCGTCAGAGGATCAGTATCGCCAGAGCTCTTTCCCTGGAGCCGGAGATTCTGGTCTGCGACGAGGCAACCTCTGCACTGGACGTTTCCGTACAGGAATCTGTAATCGAGCTTCTGGTTCGCCTGCAGAAAGAGAAGAACATCTGCATGATCTTTATCTGTCATGACCTGGCACTGATCCGTTCCTTTGCACACCAGATCGCGGTTATGTATCTGGGACATATTGTGGAGACCATTCCTGGAGAGGACGTTTCCAGCCATGCCGTACATCCGTACACAAAGGCACTGGTTGGCGCACAGTTCTCTGTGCATATGGATCCGACTAAGAAGATTGAGAGTATTGAGAGCGAGGCTCCAAGCCCTCTTGATGTGCCGGTTGGCTGTCCCTTCCAGAACCGCTGCGAGCATTGCACTGAGAAGTGCAAGAAGGAAATGCCGAAGCTTAAGGAAATCGCACCGGGACATGAAGTAGCCTGCTTCTATGTAGAGAGCATGCAAAATCAGGCAGAGGGAGGCAGATAGTATGATGAAAAAAATACTCACTCTGATGATGAGTACAGCACTTTTATTTGGAACGCAGAGCACTGTATTTGCCGATACCGGAAATTACGCAGAGGGTGATGTTCATACCATCGGTGTTATCCTGTATGATCCGGATTCTGCAGAGATGGAAATGTTTGCAGATTATTACCGGGATTATATTGAGGAAGGTTTTCCTGTGAAATTTATTTTCTCAGGAAAGGTTGCAGACTCTGAAGCGGAGAAAGCATTTATCATGGAAGCCAAGGCAGAAGGCGCGGAGGGAATCATTTCCTTTGCCGGATATGCAGACGGGCTTCAGGATGTGATCAAAACCTGCGAGAAAGAGGAAATCTACTACGCACTTGGCTCCAATACCGTAAGCGATGAGAACTATGAGGCAATCAAGGACAACCCGTGGTACATGGGAAGTGTAGGCCCGGATCTGGAAACCGTTTATCAGGCCGGCTGCGACATGACAGAGTTTTTCTTGGAAAAAGGTGCCAGGAACATTGTGATCATGTCTGGCGGGGCTGCTTCCGGCAACCGTCTCCATCAGGTAAGAACCTGGGGAATGCTGAACACGCTGGAAGAGAAGGCTGGCCTTGTGCTTACAAAGGATGCTCGTACAATAGATGCGGAAGCACTTTCCATGACAGACGAAGTGATCCAGCTTTCAGATAAAGAGGGAAACCTGCATGTGACCATCTGCCCAGGATATACGGAGATGGATGGAGCTGGTCTTGCAAATCTGGAAACAGCATTTGCAGCAGGAGATTGTGATACCCTTATGAGTGCCTTCCATGCAGCTTCTTATCTGGATAAGATTTCGGAGAAAGAAAAAGAGCAGAACAGCAACATTATGGTTGGTGCCATCGACAGCTTTTCTGAGCAGAACTTCGAAGTGTTCCAGGAAAAGGATTCCTTTGGAAATGCGCCAATCGATTATGTTCGCGGAAAATACGCTTCCATGGCAGGTCCTGCATTTGCCATGATCTACAATGCGATCACCGGAAATCCGGACGCAGTAGAGGAAGACGGTGAGGCTGTACGTCTGTATCAGAACCTCTGGACAGCAAAAACAGAGGACGAATACATCGAACTGTACGGCTATGCCACCGGCATCTACGAAAACGCTTACAGCTGCGATGACCTGATGCAGGTAATCAAGCAGTTCAATGAAGATACAACCCCGCAGAGCTTCCAAGCACTGACCGAAGCTTCTGATGTGGAGAGTGCGAAAGAGAGAATATTTGCAGAGTAATTTCTCTGCATGAAAAAGCGGCCAGCTTTATGCTGGACCGCTTTTTTCATGCTCATGACATTATGCACGCTTTTTCCTAAGTCTGTTTTTTATAGTGTTCAAATTCAGAATCTCAAATAAGATCAGCAGTACAATAGAGAAAATGGTTATCTTACTTCCAATACCGAATCCGGTTGATCTGTAAACTAGTTCTATATTATGCTCGTCTGCGTCATCTAATTGGAAGGCCAAAAAGTTATTCCAGTTCTTTTCAATGGTCAGTTTTTTTCCATTATCATAAACGGTCCATCCTTCGTCATAAGGGATTGTGGTTGCAATATTGCTGCTTTTACCGGAATAGGACATTATCAGATGGGAACTGCTTTTCTCCTCTATTGAAAGATTCTGCTGGTTCACCAGCTGTGAATTCTGGTAGATGATATCTTTGTTTTCTGTATAACAGGAAATACTGTCCAAGTCAAAATTTCCGTCCTTTGCTGCAAAAGAAATATCTAAAGATTCGCCACGGTCAAATTCTCCAATATAATATACTTCAGAAGCATCGTCATAACGGATTTCCCTTTCTCTTCTGGCTCCAGTTACTTTAAAAGAAGTATAGGAGGATCTGGTTGGAATCAGCAAATATAAAGAACCTGCATTTTCTACTGTGACAGTTAACTGATTTTCACCATCGTGGGAGGTATTGCTAACGGTATTTGGAGTAAATATATCCTCTTGCAATCCGTTTATGGATGCCCAGATTTGATTCAGCAGCTGGAAATCGTTCAGTTCATCCAGATCAAAGTTTTCGAAATCATTTACAGGGAACAATACAGGCAATGCATATTGGTTCCTGTAATATTTGATACCATCCCCTTCTCCAATTGCTTCGTATCCCTTTGCATTTTCCCTGTTTGTCAGAATGTATCGGAAACCTAATAATGCCTCTGTTGCAAGCGGGGTATTGGTGGTATATTTTGCCCACATCCACTTATGTCTGACACCTAATTTTTTCAGGAATTTTAAATTTTCCACATTTTCGGTAGAGGCATAGTTTGAGACACCGTTATAATCGAATAAATTGGTGTCACAGCGTCCAAGGGAAAAGCTTTTATCCATGCGATAGAAGGAATCATCATTGATTGTTTCTGTGGCGTTTTCCATCATTGCCTTATTGGTTCCATAGGTATTGCAGGACTGCATGCGGATGTCTTTCAGGTAAAAATATCCGTTGCATGCCAGAGAAACTACGACGCCGCAAGACAAAATGGCTGCCGTGGCTTTTCTTACCCGCAGATTCTTCAGAGAAAATGCGGTTATAAATATCAGGATCAAAAGAATATCCAGAGAGATTCCCAGGATATTTATTTTGTCGGAAGCATTCTGAATCACAAATGCCAGAATCACTCCCAGAATCAGGACTGCTTTCAACAGATCTTCTTTTGGAGGCAATTCTTCTTTTAATACCTGGCATGTTTCCCATGCAATAAGCAAAAGAACAAAACTGAGCAGGAAGGAATATCTGTAGTTAAAACAATGATTTTTACTCAGGCCATGCCAGATCTGATTGATAAAACTGTTTTCAAAACTGATAAAGAAAATCAGGATGACAGCAGAGTAAACAGCTTTTTTCCTGAAAGAAATTTTCTTATTTATGAAAAACAGGATATCCAAAATCAGAACAAACATGCCGACATAAATCAAAGGAGCATTCTCTTTCAACGTATTGCTTTGTCCGGTAAATAATCCTGACAATATTTCAGCAGGAGTTGTATTAAAACTCATATCTTTGAACAGATCAAAAATCGTTAGGCTTCTGTCGGATGGCAGGCCAAGATAAGTGGGAATCAATAAAAAGGCACTGATTCCAACTCCAACCAGGGAAGCAAACATATATTTTATAAAAGATTTTTTGATATTGTCTGCGAATTTTCCATCAGATAATAACAGCTGTACCACATAAAGGATAAAGGAGCCTATGCACAGCATAAAGCCAATATAAAAATTAGAAATGACAGCAACTGCCAGTGAAAAAACATACAGAAATATATTCTTGTTTTGGATGATTTTCCGAATGCCCACATACATGAGGGGAAGCAGGATCACGCCGTCCATCCAGGAAGTATTCCATCCATAAAAGACCATATATCCCATAAAAGCGTAGCAGGTAGATAAGGTAGCTTTTATTAGGATATTTTTTTCATCACAGGTGCTTAACAGACAGTAGCAGAATGCCAGAGCACTTGCGATGATTTTGATATAAGCAACAAAATGTGCGGCAAATATCATGTGGTCATGAAAAAGGATAAAGATTACGTTGAAGGGGCTGAAGGAATAATAGGCTAATTCCGCCAATGCATTTCCACCTAACACATTGCCCCAGGAATAAAAAATATCATTTTTTCCAAGGAGACTTCCAAAGTAACTCTCTATACCAAAATACTGATCCGCATCGGCCCACAGATATGCTTTATCGCCAAAGGGATAAATCTTTAACGCATAAAGCATAATAATAAGCGTTATCCCAGTGAGCATTCCCGTCATAAAATAGGGCAGTAATTTTTTCCAGATACTTTTCTTTTGTGACAAAATTTCATCCTCCATTTTAAAATAACCGTATTTCATTCTTATTTGATCTTTTCAGCATCAGGCTTATTTGTCTCTGATACGATGTAATGGGGCCTGTGCTTGCTTTCAGAATAATTTTTGGCAATATACTGTCCCATAACTCCCATGCAGAACAGCTGAATTCCGCCAATAAACACAATTATGCAGATTGTGGAAGCCCAGCCAGCCACAGGATCTCCGTAAACCAGACGTCTCACAACAATAAAGAGCAAAAAAATAAAAGCAATTGCAGTCATTATAATACCGAACCAGGAAGCGATGCTTAAAGGAGCCTCAGAGAAGTTGATAATTCCATCAATTGCATATTTGCATAAGCCCCAGAAATTCCACTTGGTAGTTCCGGCTACCCGTTCCCGGTTTTCATATGGCAGCCAGTATGTACGGAACCCGATCCATCCGAAGATGCCCTTGGAAAATCGATTGGTTTCTCCCATTGCAACAATCGCATCCACCATTTCCCGGCGCATAAGACGGAAATCTCTGGCTCCATCTACAATGTCTGCATCGGAGATCTTATTGATCAGGGAATAGAATCTTCTGGCAAACCAGGATCTTATTGGCGGCTCGCCCTCACGGCTGACACGCCTTGTGGCCACGCTGTCATATTCTCCCGATTCGATCAGCTTCAGCATCTCGGGCAGCAGATCTGGCGGATCCTGCATATCTGCATCCATGATTGCAACATAATCCCCGGTGGCATTACAAAATCCGGCATACATAGCGGCTTCTTTTCCAAAATTTCTTGAAAATGAAATATATTTCACACAGGCATCCCTGTCTGCAAAATCCTTCAGGATATTCAAAGTATTGTCTTTCGAGCCATCGTTGATAAATAATAATTCATACTCATAATTGAGATTTTTTAATACAGATATTGCTTCTTTATAGAAAAAAGGCAATGCTTCCTGTTCATTGAAACATGGCACAATAAGAGTTAACTTTTTCAAATCAAATCCTCCCTGCAAAACATGTAAGTTTTGGTAAAATGTTTTGTAAAAATAAGATACCACGATACCCTCACAGGGTCAATATTTGGAAGGGATTTTCATAAAGCGCAAAGATTTTGTTTGACTTTTGTAAAAATTGGAAATATAATAATAACAAACGAGTAGCAGATGAGCGTAAATCCAGTTCCCTGCTGCTCGTTTTTGGTTAAAATAAATATTTGCCATGAAAAAGTGTGTAGCTTGTTAGCGTAAGTCCAGCTTATGAGACAAGGTGCACACTTTTTTTGTGCCAAAAAAGAGAGGAGCTAAAACAAAATGGCAGAAAGTAACAAGATGAAAGAAATGCCGGTGAATAAGCTGATGATCCAGATGGGAATCCCAATGATCTTATCCATGGCATTGCAGGCAGTTTACAACATTGTAGACAGTGCATTTGTAGGAAATATGAAAGTCGGCAGTGAAGCAGCATTAAATGCCCTGACACTGGTATTTCCGGTGCAGATGCTTATGGTAGCAGTGGGAGTCGGAACAGGTGTAGGAACCAATGCACTTCTTGCAAGGACACTTGGACAGGGAAACAGTAAAAAAGCTGCAAAGGTAGCAGGAAACAGTTTGTTTCTTGGCGTAATTATTTATATAGTTTGTTTATTGTTTGGCATTTTTGGCGTGAAAGCATATATCGCATCACAGACTGTTGATGCCAAAGTGCTTGAAATGGGAGTCAGTTATCTGAGAATATGCTGTGTGATTTCTTTTGGTATTATTTTCTTTTCTTTATTTGAAAAATTATTACAGGCAACAGGCCGTTCTCTTTATTCAACGATCGGACAGGTAGTTGGTGCGGTTGTAAATATTATCCTTGATCCGATTATGATTTATGGCATCGGATCTTGTCCTGAAATGGGAGTGAAAGGTGCAGCCTACGCAACTGTAATTGGTCAGGTAGCATCTGCAGTATTGCTGTTTATCTTTCATATCAAACTGAATAAGGAATTTGGGCATGGGGCGAAATACATGAAACCGGATACTGGCATTATAAAAGAAATCTATGCAATTGGACTTCCGGCAATTATTGCTCAGGCTCTGATGTCCATTATGGTTTATGTGATGAATTTGATTCTGAAGTTTAATCCGTCAGCACAGACTGCCTATGGATTATTCTATAAGGTTCAGCAGTTTGTTCTCTTTCTTGCTTTTGGGCTGCGAGATGCGATTACCCCGATTATTGCATTCGCGTATGGAATGAGAAGTAAAAAGAGAATTCGAGATGGAATCAAATATGGTCTGCTTTATACCGTTGTATTGATGATTTTAGGAATTGCAATCACAGAGATTTTTCCGGGAGCATTTGCAACTCTGTTTAATGCGGGACAGTCAAGAGAATATTTTATCAGTGCCATGAGAGTAATTTCAGTAAGCTTTCTGTTTGCTGGAATTAACATTGCTTATCAGGGAATCTATCAGGCCTTGAATGGCGGCTTGGAATCACTGGTTATTTCGCTTTTGAGACAGCTTATTATTATTCTGCCACTGGCTGGAATCTTTTCTGTATTTGCCAGAAATGGCCAGATGGGAGTCTCACTGATCTGGTGGGCATTTCCGATTACTGAAATAATTTCATGCTTTGTAGGATATGTATTTTTAAAGAAAATCAGAAAAAATAAGGTTGATGCTTTAAATTAAGGAGGGTTCAGAGATGGCAAAAAGAATCATTACAATCAGCAGAGAATTCGGAAGCGGTGGACGCTTTATCGGGGAAGAAGTTGCCAGGAAGCTTGGAATTGCCTATTATGATAAAAATATTATCAGCCAGATTGCAGAAAAGTCCGGTCTGTCTCCGGAATATATTCAGGAAAATGCAGAATTATCTCCGAAGAAAGGATTATTTGCATATGCACTTGCCGGACGCGACATTACAGGAAAATCTGTAGAAGATATGGTATATGAGGCACAGAGAAAGGTTATTCTGGATTTGGCCAAGAAGGAGCCTTGTGTGATTATTGGAAGAAATGCGGATTACATTTTAAAAGACCGGGATGATGTGCTGAATGTATTTATTCATGGGGATATGCCGGAAAAAATACAGTGCATCACAGATTTATATAATGTAGAAAAGCAGAAAGCTGTTAAAATGATGGAGGATACAGATAAAAGGCGCAAGACAAATTATAATTTTTACACAGATCAGAACTGGGGAAAAGCCAGCAATTACACGTTGTGCCTGAATAGCTCACAATTAGGATATGACAGATGTGAGAAGATAATTATGGAATGTAGTAAATAACTTGTAAGAGGGCGTGAATCTACTATCAGATTCATGCCCTCTTACATTCATTCTTGTGAAATTGTTTTTAATAATTTATGAGACGTGCAGTAACTGTAAATGCAGGCAATGATTTCTGCAATCCAGAATGAATACCAGCTATGTGAAATGCCGAAGATTTTTATAAAAATCCAGAGACAGGGTATGGTGGAGTTTCCTGATTAGCGAAACAATAACCGTTATATTGGCAATTGCTTATCTTGGCGCAGCTGAAAAAAATAACTGATAATGTGTAATTGCAGAAGCATAGAGAATAAAAAATAAAAACTGCTTACATTTTTAAAAAAAATAAAGTATAATAAGTAATGTAAAACCAAGTACAATTTACATGAAAATCAGGGATCATTTCATTCAAATTTACTGAGTGAAGGATCCCTTTTTTATGTGGAGTATCTGTAAAATGAAAGAGAGGTAGCTATAATGAAAAGAATCAAAGCAGCTATCTGAATTAAAAATATAATACTTTTGCCTTTTACTTCTGTTAGAATTATAGTATGATAAATACAACTTGTATGTTTGATTTCTAACAGGAGAAATGATATTGAAAAAATATTTACCAATTCTAAGAAACAGTCCTTTCTTTAAAGGTCTTTCTGATAACGAGATAATATCTATACTGCACTGCGTAAATGCAGCAATAATTTCCAAAGAACGAGATTCTTATATTTTCAGAGCTGGAGATTCTACAGAAGTAATGGGACTTGTGGTATCCGGCTGTGTTCTTGTTATTCAGGAAGACCTTTGGGGACATCGGAATATTTTGTCAAATTTGACATTCCTTTTGACCGACAGCAGCTGGCTGATTATCTTTGTATTGACCGCGCGGCAATGTCTACGGAGATATCGAAGTTACAAAAAGAAAAGATAATAAAAACCAATAGAAAGCATTTTGAATTAAATGTTTGTGATGATACGGGGAGGAGCTTTAGATGATAAATAAATTACATTTGGCAATGATCGAATTATATAGAGGAGATGCAAAGAGAATTCAGCATTTCTGCAAAGTGCATAGTTATGCAAAGTTAATAGCAGAAACGGAAAATGTAGATAAGAAATGTTTATTTACTATTGAAACTGCAGCTTTGACACATGATATTGGAATTCATTTTTGTGAAGAAAAATATGGAAATTGTAATGGTAAATTACAGGAACAAGAAGGTCCTGCAATAGCAGAAAGACTGCTTAAAAAATTAGGATTTGATCAAGAGATATCTGATCGTGTTCAGTATTTGATCGCACATCATCACACATATAATAATATTAATGAAATTGATTATCAGATATTGGTAGAGGCTGATTTTTTGGTAAATATCATGGAGGATGGTTTGACAAAAGAAGCTGCTTTAAAATCCTATCATAGTATTTTCAGAACAGCATGTGGAAAAATGATTTGCAAGGAAATGTTTGATATTTGACATAATGGCATGAATTTATGTGGAAAATGAAATGTCTAAAATGAAACTGCCAGAAACCGTGATTGCTGTGTCCATTTTGTCTGGTATTGTAAAGCAGTGTCCTATTTATATAACGTATACGAATGTAAGAGAATAGAAGTTTTGATAGAATAAAATAGAAAAGGTCTTCCGCAACTTTCAAGTGCTGAAGGCTCAAATCATCAGACCGGAATTACTACTGAACAAAGAGCTGAAAAAGGCATAACTTATGAAAACTTTACATATCACGGAGAAAAGCGTTTAAATTGAGAACAGTGATTTCGAAGGGGGTGTAGATTATGGCAGATGAAAAAATCAAAAATTCCAGTGAGCTAGAGTTTGCTGTATTTTGCATTGAAAATGTAGCGGCAAAGCTGGGCGTGGATGCAGAATGTGTTTATCAGGCATTTACCGAACAAAGCGATATTCTGAACGGTTACATTGTGCCGGAATATGAAGTGCTGCATACCCAGAGCCGGGAATATATCGTTGATGACCTTCTTGACGTGATGAAAGAAAGGGGTGTGGAAGTATGATTCTCTATCATGGTTCTTTCTTAGAAATTGCAAAGCCGGATTTGGTTCATTCTCGCCCCAATGTAGACTTCGGGCATGGTTCTTTGACGGACTGATTGATAAAACGGAAGCTATCAACCGCTTGCGTTATGAAAAGCCGAACCTGCAAATATGTTTCCGCACAGAGAAAGCACTGTCTTTGCTGCGATTTGAAGGGAGTGAAACACTATGACAGCAAATCCAATTTTGCTTCAAAAAAAATATAGCCGTGTTATCGAATGTTTTGCTAAACAGCAGGGACTTTCACTGGATGCGGCATTGGATTTCTTTTATCATTCCCAGGTCTATCAGCTGATCCGTGATGGTGTTTCTGATATGCACTGCATGAGCGATGCGTATTTGGCAGAGGAATTGAAACAGGAATATGAGGAGAAAGTGCCTGAAATGCGGTAGTAAAGGAGAGAATAAAGTGAGACATAATATTTTTGATTCAATACCATCCAACTGTTGCAGACATGACATTTCCAGAATTAGATGCTTATAAGCATGTGATTTCTAAGGAAGACCGTAAAGAACTTGGAATAGCAATAGGACTTTTTGCAAGTGGTGTTGGTGCAGGTTCATATGTTTACTTGAGGCGAATTCTTGAAAGACTTAATTATCAAGCAAAAACAACTGCCGGAGAAAAGTATCAAATATATGAAGTCTGTGGTTGCCTTTGACAATCAGCGGATTGGAAAATTACAAGGTAGGAGGAATGCATGGCTCGTAGCTTTCACAAATTCTTCACAAAATAATTAGCACTCACCTCTTGACAGTGCTAACAATAAGCGCTATATTAATAACTGTAATGAGGAAACCCTTACAAGCGCAGCCCCACGCGAGTTACTTTTTTAAAGAGCCGCGCAGGCTGCGCATTTGTATATATAAGCTGAAGGAGGAGAGCCTATGAACATCAGCAAATTTACCCAGAAATCTGTACAGGCAGTTCAGGATCTGGAAAAGGTTGCTTACGAATATGGCAACCAGGAAATTGAACAGGAACATTTGTTATATACCCTCCTGACCCAGGAGGACAGCCTGATTCTCAAGCTTATTGAGAAAATGGAAATAAATAAGGAATACTTCCTGAACACAGTAAAGAACGCTCTGGACGCCAAAGTCAAGGTATCCGGTGGTGAACTTAGATTCGGACAGTATTTGAATAAAGCACTTGTAAATGCAGAAGACGAAGCCAAGGCAATGGGAGATGAATACGTATCTGTAGAGCATCTGTTCCTTGCCCTCTTGAAATATCCAAGCCCCAGCATGAAGAAAATCTGGAGCGAATTCGGCATCACCAGGGAGCGCTTCTTACAGGCACTTTCCACAGTTCGTGGAAATCAGCGTGTGGTAAGCGACAATCCGGAGGCAACCTATGATACTCTGAATAAATATGGTGAAGACCTGGTAGAGAAAGCCAGAAGCCAGAAGCTTGATCCGGTTATCGGAAGAGACAGCGAGATCCGTAATGTGATCCGAATCCTTTCCCGTAAGACCAAGAACAACCCGGTTCTCATTGGTGAGCCTGGCGTTGGTAAAACTGCAGCCGTAGAAGGTCTTGCCCAGCGAATCGTGGCAGGAGATGTGCCGGAAGCACTGAAGGACAAGAAAATTTTTGCTCTGGATATGGGAGCTCTGGTAGCCGGAGCTAAATATCGAGGCGAATTTGAGGAACGTCTGAAGGCTGTGTTGGAAGAAGTTAAGAAAAGCGAAGGTCAGATTATCCTGTTTATTGATGAGCTTCATCTTATTGTGGGCGCAGGTAAAACAGATGGTGCCATGGATGCCAGCAACATGCTTAAGCCAATGCTTGCACGTGGTGAGCTTCATTGTATCGGCGCAACTACTCTGGATGAGTATCGTCAGTATATTGAAAAGGATGCAGCCCTGGAGCGTCGTTTCCAGCCGGTTATGGTAGATGAGCCATCTGTAGAAGATACTATTTCTATTCTTCGAGGACTGAGAGAACGCTATGAAGTATTCCATGGTGTTAAGATTACAGACAGTGCCCTTGTGGCAGCAGCAACTCTTTCACACCGTTACATTACAGACCGTTTCCTTCCGGATAAGGCCATCGATCTGGTAGATGAAGCCTGCGCGCTCATTAAAACAGAACTGGATTCTATGCCTACCGAGCTGGATGAGCAGCGCCGTAAGATCGATCAGATGAAAATGGAAGAGCTTTCCCTGAAAAAAGAAACGGATAACTTAAGCAAAGAACGATTGGAGGAGCTTCAGAAGGAGCTTGCAGAAATGCAGGATTCCTTTAATGCACAGAAAGCCCAGTGGGAAAATGAAAAGCATTCTGTAGAGAAGCTTCAGAAGCTTCGTGAACAGATTGAGGATATGAATAAGCAGATTCAGATTGCAAGACAGAATTATGATCTGGAGAAAGCTTCCGAGCTGCAATATGGAGAGCTGCCTAAATTACAGCAGCAGCTTGAAATTGAAGAGCGAAATACTAAGGAAAGTGACAGAAGCCTTGTTCATGAGGTAGTTACCGATGATGAGATAGCCCGTATTATTTCCCGCTGGACCGGAATTCCGGTTGCAAGACTGACAGAGGGAGAGCGTGCAAAGCTTCTTCACCTGGAGGATGAACTTCACAAACGTGTGATCGGACAGGATGAAGGTGTCCGCCGTGTTACAGATGCCATTCTTCGCTCCAAAGCCGGAATCAAAGACCCGACGAAGCCAATCGGTTCCTTCCTGTTCCTTGGACCAACCGGTGTTGGTAAAACAGAGCTTGCTAAGACCCTGGCACAGACCCTGTTTGATGATGAGCAGAATATGGTTCGTATTGATATGAGTGAGTACATGGAGAAATATTCTGTATCCAGACTGATCGGAGCGCCTCCGGGATATGTTGGATATGAAGAAGGCGGACAGTTGACAGAAGCCGTTCGTCGTAAACCATACAGTGTAGTTCTTTTTGATGAAATTGAGAAGGCACATCCGGATGTATTTAATGTACTTCTTCAGGTTTTGGATGACGGACGTATCACAGATTCCCAGGGTCGTACCGTAGATTTCAAAAATACAATTCTGATCATGACCTCCAATATCGGATCTCCGTATCTTCTGGATGGTATTGATGAGAATGGTGAGATTAAAGAAGAAGCTCAGAAAGAGGTTATGGATGATTTGCGCGGACATTTCCGCCCGGAATTTCTCAACCGTCTGGATGAGATCATTATGTTTAAGCCATTGACAAAAGATAACATCGGTAGTATCGTTGACCTGATGGTAAAGGAACTCAATGACCGTCTTGCTGATCAGGAACTTTCCCTGGAGCTTACAGATGCAGCCAAGAAAGATGTAATCGACAATGGTTATGATCCGGTTTACGGTGCAAGACCACTGAAGCGTTATCTGCAGAAATATGTGGAGACTTTGACTGCTCGTAAGATTCTTTCCGGTGAAGTCCACACAGGAGATACACTGGTGTTGGATGTAGAGAATGGAGAGTATGTGGTGAAGGTAAAATAAGATCAGCAGCAATAAACCTGCAAAGGAGATTCTTATGATACCAAAGGACCCAATGATCTTACTGAGCTATGTGAACACCCAGCTTCGGGATTATTATGATTCCCTGGAGGCACTGTGTACCTGCCGCGGGCTTCGTAAAAAAGAATTGCTGGAGAAAATGGATTCCATCGATTATCATTATGATGAACAAACCAATCAGTTTATTTAAATAAGAAGCAAAAACCGCCTGCAACTCAGTTTTCAGCTGAATTTGCAGGCGGTTTTTTGTTTCCTTGCAATTTTTGTCCGGTTTTCAAGGCAGATGAAGAATATAAAAGCTTAGTCTGACGAAATAAACACATCTGAAAATAACATAATATCAGATTCTAAATTCTAAAAAAAATATAAACTGCACAAAAAACACTTGCATTTCTTATAGAAAAGTATAGAATACAAAATTAGTCGTCTAACTAAATGAGAAATATATGAAATCGAGGTGAGAATGTGGAACAGGATAATGAGAAAAGTATTCAAAGCCTGATAATGGAAATCAGTCGTATGTATATGGAGAAATGCTTTGTGAAATTAAAAAAGGTTGGCATTCATCCAAGGCAGATTCCCATTCTGGCAGTTCTTTACAGGCGGGGTGGCTGCAGCCAAAAAGAGCTTGCGCAGGAGTTAGGTGTGAAACCCCCTACGGTTACAGTCAGTATTCAACGCCTAGAGAAAAATGGTCTCCTTATCCGCAGACAGGATGAGAAGGATCTAAGAGTGAGCAGAATCTATCTTTCCGATGCAGGCAATGCCATTATTAAAGAAGGAATGCAGCTGGCCAGAGAAGGCGAAAAGCAGATACTGAGTGGCTTCTCAGAAAGCGAGCTTTGTCTGATGCGAAGATTTTGTCAGCAGATTAAGGAAAATATCGCAGCAATGCCTGAACCGGAGCTGTCTCCTGATGAAATGCCAATGGGGCATTTTTGCGGAAGGAATAGTAGCTGTCAGGAAGAAATAGGGCAGGATAACAACGAAAGGAAAACAAAGCATGATTAAATTAATGAAGTATCTGAAAAAATCAGCAGGCTATATTGTTCTGATCATTGGATTGCTGTTTTTGCAGGCTTACTGTGATCTGTCTTTGCCAGATTATACCTCTAAGATTATTAACGTAGGTATCCAGCAAGGCGGTATTCCGGATGGTGTTCCGGAAAAAATGCGCAAGAGCACCATGGAAGATCTGCAGATATTTATGGATGAAGACACCAGAAAGGAGGTTTTAAATGCCTATGTACTGGATGGTGATGTTTATGAACTGAAGAATACTATTACAGGGGATAAGAGGGATGAATTAAACGATCTTTTGTGCAAACCCTTGATGATGTATACTTCTTTTACTTCCGGAAGCGAAGAAAGCCAGATGATGCTTTCCAAAATGCAGATGCCTAAGGGAACAGATCCTATGCAGGCTCTTGGCAATATGCCGGATGAAGCAAGGAAGCAGATGCTGGAGACAGTAGATGAGAAGCTTTCCGATATGCCGGAATCCATTCTTACTCAGGCTTCGGTAAGTGGCGTAAAAGCAGAATATCAGGCCATGGGTGAAAATCTGGATACTATTCAGATGAGGTATATTAAGAATGCTGGAATACGGATGGTGCTGATGGCACTGCTTATTATGCTGGCAGCAGTATGTGTGGTCTTTTTGTCTGCAAGGGTGGCAGCAGCCCTTGGACATGATTTAAGAGATAATATATATCGCAAGGTTATCCACTTTTCCAGCAATGAGTACCACAGGTTTTCCACTGCATCCTTGATTACCAGAAGCACAAATGATGTACAGCAGGTACAGCAGGTTATGACTATGATGTTTCGAATTGTGCTTTATGCACCGATTCTTGGTATCGGAGGCGTAATCAAGGTTCTGCAGACAGATTCCTCTATGACCTGGATTCTTGCAGTGGCAGTAGCACTGATCCTTATTGTAATTTTTGTGTTATTCCAGATCGCAATGCCGAAATTCACCATACTTCAAACGCTCATTGACCGATTAAACCTGGTAACCCGTGAGATTCTTACCGGAATCCCGGTTATTCGTGCTTTCAGCCGTGAAGAGCATGAGGAAGAACGTTTCGAGAAAGCAAATAGTGATCTTACCAGAACAAATTTGTTTGTAAACCGTTGTATGACCTTTATGATGCCGGTTATGATGCTGATCATGAATGGTGTCTCTGTAGCAATCATTTATTTTGGTGCACATGGGGTTGACAGCGGAAATATGCAGGTAGGAAATATGATGGCATTTATTCAGTATGCTATGCAGATTATTATGTCCTTCCTGATGATTACAGCTATTTCTATTATGCTTCCAAGAGCCAATGTTGCAGCAGGGCGTATCTGCGAGGTTCTGGAAATGGAGCCTTCAGTAAATGATCCGGAAGATCCGGTTCTTATGGAGAATCAGAAGAAAGGAACGGTAGAGTTTGACCATGTAAGTTTTGCCTATCCGGACGCCAGAGAAAATGTAATCAATGATATTGCTTTTAAGGCAGACAAAGGAGAGACAGTTGCTATTATTGGAAGTACAGGAAGTGGAAAGAGTACTCTTATTAATCTGATTCCAAGATTCTATGATGTAACAAAGGGTAGCGTAAAGGTAGATGGTGTGGACGTTCGAGATATGACTCAGCACGATCTTCGTGAGCGCATTGGCTATGTTCCACAGAAGGGAGTGCTGTTCTCCGGTACTATTGATTCCAATATTCGATACGGTAAGCCGGATATGTCCAGTGAGGATGTAAAACTGGCGGCAGAAATCTCCCAGTCTGATGATTTTATCCAGGCGAAAAAGGAAGGCTATGATGCACCGATTTCTCAGGGCGGAACTAACGTATCAGGTGGTCAGAAACAGCGTTTGTCTATTGCAAGAGCCATTGCGAAAAAACCGGAGATCCTGATTTTTGATGACAGCTTTTCTGCTCTTGACTTTAAAACTGACAGCAGGCTTCGCAAAGCATTAAGGGAAAAAACAGAAGATACGACAACTATTATTGTGGCACAGAGAATCAGCACCATCTTGAATGCAGATCAGATCATTGTTCTGGATGAGGGAAATATGGCAGGCATAGGTACCCACAGAGAACTGATGAAGAACTGCGAGGTTTACAGGCAGATTGCCATGTCCCAGCTTTCAGAGGAGGAATTAGCATGAGTGAAAACAAAGCCAGAGGCCCTGTGATGGGCGGTCACCGGGGACGTGGAATGCAGCCTGGGGAAAAAGCCAAAGATTTCAAAGGCGCGATGAAGAGGCTGTTTCAGTATATGGAACGCTACAAATTCCGTTTCGTGCTGATGTTTATTTTTGCAATTGCCGGAACTGTTTTTAATATTGTAGGACCAAAAATCCTTGGAAAAGCAACAACAGAGCTTTTTAGCGGTCTGGTTGCCAAGGTAAACGGTACGGGAAGCATTGATTTTGGAAAAATCGGATATATCCTTTTATGGACTCTTGGACTATATGTGACAAGTGCCTGCTTTTCCTTTATTCAGGGATATGTGATGACCGGAATTTCCAATGATGTTACTTATAATTTAAGAAAAGATATTTCCAAAAAATTCAGCCGCCTTCCCATGAACTATTATGAGAGTCGGACAAATGGTGAGATTCTTTCCCGTGTGACTAATGACGTGGATACCCTTCAGATGAGCCTGAACCAGAGCATTACCCAGCTGATCACATCTGTCACAACCCTGATCGGTGTATTCGTAATGATGCTTTCCATTAATGTGTGGATGACACTGGCTGCACTTTTGATACTGCCTCTGTCTATGATCATTATTAATTTTGTTATGAAGCACTCCCAGAAATATTTCCAGGCACAGCAGAAATATCTTGGAGAGGTAAATGGCCAGATTGAGGAAAACTACGGCGGACACAATGTTGTTAAGGTATTTAACAAGGAAGAGGATGTAGTTGCAGAATTTGAAAAGGACAACCAGAAGCTTTACGAATCTGCATGGAAATCCCAGTTTTTCTCCGGAATGATGATGCCTGTCATGCAGTTTGTAGGAAATATTGGATATGTTATGGTTGCTCTTTTAGGAGGCTGGTTTACCATCAAGGGAGCAATTGAAGTTGGTGATATCCAGTCCTTCTTCCAGTATATCAGAAACTTTACTCAGCCGATCCAGCAGATTGCCCAGGTAACGAACCTTCTGCAATCCTCAGCAGCAGCCTCCGAGCGTGTGTTTGAGTTCCTGGATGAGGAAGAGGAAGAAACCATAAAAGAAAACGCAGTATCTATAAAAGGTCTTAATGGAAATGTGGAATTTAATCATGTAAGTTTCGGATATAATCCGGATAAGATTATTATCCATGATTTTTCCGCAAAGGTAAAGGACGGACAGAAAATTGCCATTGTAGGACCGACAGGCGCAGGAAAGACCACTATGGTTAAGCTTCTGATGCGTTTCTATGATGTAAACAGAGGCTCCATCTGTGTGGATGGACATGATGTAAAGGACTTTAACAGAAGCGAGCTTCATGAAATGTTCGGAATGGTTCTCCAGGACACATGGCTGTTTTCAGGAACCATTATGGAAAATATCCGTTACGGAAGACTGGATGCCACAGATGAAGAGGTGATCGCAGCAGCTAAGGCGGCTCACATCCACAACTTTATCATGCAGCAGCCGGGCGGCTACCAGATGGTCCTGGACGAGGAGACCAGCAACGTTTCCCAGGGTCAGAAACAGCTTCTTACCATTGCAAGAGCAATCCTGGCAGACAATAAGATCCTGATCCTGGATGAGGCAACCTCCTCTGTTGATACCAGAACAGAGGTCCAGATCCAGAAGGCCATGGATAACCTGATGAAGGGCAGAACAAGCTTTGTCATTGCCCACAGGCTTTCCACCATCAAGGATGCGGACTTGATCCTGGTTATGAAGGATGGCGATATTATCGAGCAGGGCAGTCACGAAGAGCTGCTTGCAGCAAAAGGCTTTTACGCAGATCTTTATAACAGCCAGTTTGATAAGACACAGAGCGCATAAGAAGCCACGCACATTTTGCAGATAGTTTTTTATCAAGATAGTTCGTCAAAAATCCATTTGAAAACAAGGAAAAATACGTGAGAAATATACAGCAGTTTTTCAGAAAAATATATGAAAAACTGCTGTTTTTCTATCTATACTTTTGGGGGAAGATAATGTATAATGGAGCAAAGTTTCCGCAAAATATGAAGTGCGGAACCATGAATATACCAGCCATGGAAGGATGAAGGAGAGTATATTATATGGCAATTGACAACAGAGACGGAGAAGCATTTCTGACTTTTGTCACAGACAAACTGAAAACACGTATTGCGCACATCAGCGAATCCATTCTGGAAGGCCAGAAGGACATCGAGGGAATGCATGAATACTACTGGGAAAACTATACAGAGATGGACCAGTACGGATATGAGAATTTTGATAACCAGCAGGCACTGCTCCATCAGATCAATGCCAATGAGCAGCAGATCCATCTGAGAAAAAGATTCCGCAAAATGCTGGATTCCCCTTTTTTCGGAAGAGTGGATTTTATATTTGAAGGAGAGGATGAGCCTGAGATCTTTTATATCGGCATCGGCAATTTTGCAGAGGAAACCGGACATACGCCTTTGATCTACGACTGGAGAGCTCCGGTGAGCGGCCTTTTCTATGATTATGATAAGGGACCTGCTTCCTATGAAGCACCTCTTGGAACTATCACCGGTGAGATTGCATCCAAATGGCAGTACAAGATCCGTAATGGAAAAATGATCTACCAGTTTGAGAGTGATGTGAAAATCGATGACGAGATTCTGATGGCAGAGCTGGGCAGCGGCGGAAGCGTAGCTCTTAAGAACATTGTCCGCACCATCCAGAAGGAGCAGAATGCCATTATCCGAAATACCAAGGATAAGATCATGGTGATCCAGGGGGCAGCCGGAAGCGGCAAGACTTCCATTGCACTGCACAGAATTGCCTATCTTCTGTACCATGACCGGAAGAATCTGAAATCCTCCAACATTCTGATCCTGTCACCAAACAGCATCTTTTCCGATTATATTTCCCATATCCTGCCGGAGCTTGGGGAAGAGAATATCCGGGAAATGAGTTTTGACCTGTTTGCGTATAAGGAACTGAAGGATACGGTATCCGACTGCGAGGACCGCTACGATCAGATCGAAAGAAGCCTGACCATGCCGGATGTGCCCTCTCTTTACAAGGAGAAGCAGTCCAGGGAATTTTTGAACCAGATGGAAGGCTATCTTACCACATTAGAGGATGAGCTGATGAATTTCCATGATGTGGAATACAAGAACTTCACCAGGAAAGAAGAGGAGATCATCGAGCTGTTCTATTTCAAATTCCAGGACATTCCCCTGCTTTCCCGTATGGAAGCTGTGGCGGAGAATTTCATTGACGAGGTGGAGACACTTCGGGATAGCGATATGGATGAGGAAGAACGTGCCTTTGTGATGGAGAAATTCATGGGTATGTACGAGACAAGGGATGTCTATGTGATGTACAGCCGTTTCCTGGAAAGCTGCGGTTATCCGGGACTTCCCCATGTACAGCTGGCGGACCGCAGGCTTTCCTATGAGGATGTGTATCCGGTGCTTTACATGAAATACCGTCTGCTTGGCCAGAACAGCAGCCACAATGGGATCAAGCATCTGGTTGTGGATGAAATGCAGGATTATTCCAGGCTGCAGTATCTGATCATTAAGATGATGTTCCCCTGCCGCATGACCATTCTGGGAGACAAGGCTCAGACCATGGAGGATGAGAACCAGGATGTGATCGGATTCCTTCCGAAGATTTTCGGCAAAGATATCCGCAGGATCGTGATGAACAAAAGCTACCGAAATACAGTGGAAATCGCGACCTACGCCAATCATCTGGCTGGCATTACAGACATGGATCTGTTTGAGCGTCACGGCGCCCCTGTGGAAGAGAAGCACTTCCCGGGAAAAGAGTCCCAGTCTATGGAACAGGCACTGGATGAGATCATAAAGAAGCTGGAGCTTGGGGAAGAGCAGTTTGAGACCGCCGCAGTGATCCTTCGTACAGAAGGAGAGGCAAAAAAGGCAGCAGGTATTCTGAAGGAGAAGCTGGCAGCCGCTGGGTTTGACACAGAGAACCGTTTTTCCTATCTCCACAGGGACAGCACCAGCTTCTGCAAGGGACTGACTGTAACTACTTTTTATCTTGCAAAAGGACTGGAATTTGACCAGGTATTTTCTCTGTTTCCAGAGGCGGATACAAGTGCACTTGCAAAGCAGGGCAGATACATTGCCGCTACCCGTGCCCTTCACAAGCTGCATATGTATGAGTACGGAAACTAAATTTTACAAAAGTATGACAAACAGGAGCTAAAATAGAAAAAGAACTGGTTTTTTCAAACAGGCTCTAGTCACAAATGTATAAAAAAATCGGTTAAAGTTTATAATATTTTCACAGTAATTTTAGATTCAGACTTTGGAAATCCATTGACAGGTCTGTAATAAAATTGTAAAATATAGCCCGAGGGACTTATCGTCTGGTAAGTTCTGTAAAGACATTGGACAGGATAACCTGCATGAACAGATAATTTTTATGCAGGCATGGATTGTGAAGCACATGAATGTGCAGCAATCCTTTTTACCGAATGAAAAATCAAGGAGGATACCATGAAGAATAAAAAGATTTTAGCAATCTTAACCATAGCAGCTAGTGTTTCCATGTTTGCAGCAGGATGTAATTTCGGCGGAGCTGAGCCGGACGAGCAGGTTGTTGTGACTGAGACTCCTACACCGGCAGCGACTGCAACTCCTACACCGGAGCCGACCATTGCACCGGATGTTCAGGACAGCACTTATACATCCAGCAACGGAGCCGTTTCCATTAAACTTCCGGATGCGACCTGGGCGAATAAGGCAGACGAGGCAGATATGCTCAGCTTTGAGTCACCGGAGCAGGGCAAGATCCTGATCCTTCACGGACAGGGAGAAGATGCCATGTCTTCCGCAATGCTTCCGGATACTGAGGATCTGGCCAATGCCCTTGAACAGGCTTCCGATCTTGTACAGGGAACCGACTTCACTGTTGAGAACTATACTTCCAATGATGTAGAGGGAGTAGGCGTTTATTCCTACACAGTCAGATATACAGACGCTTCCAAGAGCGGCGGCTACGCATATGCCCTTCACAAGATCTATAAGAGTGCAGATGAATACTACAATATCTGCGGATCTGTAGTGAACGATGATTCTCTTGCGGGAATCCAGGCAGCTATTGATTCCTTTGGAATTTCAGGAGATTCTTCCCTGAAGGCAGCAGCACCTGCAGCAGGAGATAATGCTTCTGATGGCAGCACAGACGGAACTGCAGATGGAAGTACAGACGGTACACAGTCTAACAGCACAGATTCCTCCGCAGGAAGCAGTGACGGAACCATCAGCAACTCTGCAGGATTTACCCAGGAGCAGCTGACCGATACCAACCAGACCAGAACCATCTACCGCAACTCAGACGGACATCCTCTTGTGATCACACCGGATGGAAACGGCAACTGGGTTGACTTTGACGGAAATACCTACCGTTTCGTAAACAACGAGGACGTTTACGACCAGAATGATGTTGATTATTACTGGCACGGAGAGGGTGCAGACGTATACTATATGCCTGTAGAGTAATCAGATGACAGCAGGGAAGCTGATGAAAAAATCGAAGAAACAGCTTCCGTGGAAAACAGCACAAAGTAAGATCAGGCGGACACAGCTATCCTTTTGGGGTGGCTGTGTCCGTGACGGTTGGAGGGAATATGGAGAATTTACAGGCTTATGGAGAATTTGCCCGGGTATATGATATGTTCCAGGATAATGTGGACTACGATGCCTGGGGAGCATGGCTGAAACAGCAGCTGAAAGAGTACGGCATTTTGGATGGACTGGTGCTGGATCTTGGATGCGGCACCGGAACGATGACAGAGCTTCTTGCAGAGGCTGGCTATGACATGATCGGAGTGGACAATTCCGAGGAAATGCTGGCAGAGGCCATGGAGAAGCGTGTGGAGTCCGGACACGACATTCTTTATCTTCTGCAGGATATGCAGGAGTTTGAACTATACGGAACCGTAAGAGCGGTTGTCAGCGTGTGCGACAGCCTGAATTACATAACAGAGGAAGAGGAACTGCAGCATGTATTTGCCCTGGTGAACAATTACCTGGATCCCCACGGAATCTTTCTGTTTGATATGAACACGGTATACAAATACCAGACCATGATCGGGGATGCCACCATTGCAGAGAACCGGGAGGAAGGAAGCTTCATCTGGGAGAACAGCTATGATGAGGAGTCCGGGATCAATACCTATGAACTGGCTCTTTTTATTCCAAGGGAGGACGGACTCTATGAGAAAACAGAGGAGGTTCACTACCAGAGAGCCTATCCGCTGGAGAAAATTAAGGAACTGATTCAGAATGCAGGTATGGAACTGCTTGCTGTTTACGATGCCTACACTATGGAGCCGCCGAAGGAAGACAGCGGCAGACTTACCTTTGTAGTAAGAGAACATGGGAAGGAAGTATAGTAATTGTTCAGCAAAGCAAAATGAGAACTGTGGCACAAAATCGGGTGAAGCATGATTTTGTGTATATCGCGAAGGCAGGAATGCATTTTGATTGTAATTGCAAAGATGCTGAACAAAGATGAGTTTAAATTTTAGAGGAGAAAACACATGAACGATTATATTATCCGCGCGACAGCGGCTAACGACCAGATCCGCGCATTTGCAGCAGTGACTACCCAGATGGTGGAGACTGCAAGAGAACACCATAACACAAGTCCGGTTGCGACAGCAGCCCTTGGCAGACTTCTCACTGCAGGAGCCATGATGGGCTCCATGATGAAAGGAGAGAAAGACGTTCTGACTCTTCAGATCAAGGCAGGCGGTCCACTTCAGGGAATTACCGTAACAGCCGATTCCCAGGGAAATGTGAAAGGCTACGTAGGCAATCCGGATGTCTGTATCCCAGCCAATTCCAAAGGCAAGCTGGATGTGGCAGGCGCTGTTGGACCAGGATTTCTGAACGTGATCAAGGACATGGGCCTGAAGGAGCCATACAGCGGTCAGGTTATGCTTCAGACCTGTGAAATCGCAGAGGACCTTACCTACTATTTTGCAACAAGCGAGCAGGTACCTTCAGCAGTTGGTCTTGGAGTCCTGATGAACAAGAACAATACGGTACGTCAGGCTGGCGGCTTTATTGTACAGCTGATGCCTTTTGCAGAGGAAGAAGTCATTTCCAGACTGGAGCAGAACGTACAGAAGATTAATTCCGTTACCAGTCTGTTAGAAGAGGGACATACACCGGAGAGCCTTCTTGAGAAGGTTCTGGAAGGCTTTGATATGCAGATCAACGAGAAAACAGACACCCGCTTCCACTGCAACTGCACCAGAGAGCGAGTTGAAAAAGCGCTGATCAGCATTGGCAGAAAAGAATTAAACGAAATGATCCAGGAAGGCAAGCCTATTGAAATGAACTGCCATTTCTGCAACACAAATTACACCTTCACTGTGGAAGAAATGAAAGAAATTCTGAGAAAATGTAAATAATCAGGGCACGAAGGCGTAACGGTAAAGGAACGAAAACGTTATGTTTCTGGTAAAAATCCTGCATAATTGGGGAAGACACGCAGATAGAACGAGAAGGAAAAGAGGATTAGGTCATGAATCAGGGATTTATTAAAGTGGCGGCGGGAACGCCCGGGGTTACAGTTGCAGATTGCAGGGCAAATACAAAAGCAATTCTGGAAATGATTAAAGAGATGGAAGCACAGCATGCCAAGATCATGGTATTCCCGGAGCTTTGCATTACCGGATATACCTGTCAGGATCTGTTTTTGCAGAGAAGACTTCTGGACAGTGCGTGGGAGAGCCTGCTTGCTCTGGCAGAAGAGACACAGGATGTGGATGCGCTGATTTTTGTAGGCCTTCCTGTAAGGAAAAATGGCAAGCTTTACAATGCGGCAGCTGTACTGAATCATGGAAATATCCTGGGATTTGTGCCGAAAACTCACATTCCCAACTACAATGAATTTTATGAGCAGAGACATTTTTCCTCTGGGGAGGATGTCTGGGATGAGATCACCATCGGGGAGGAAAGCGTGCCCTTTGGCAGCAGCCTGATCTTCTCCTGCGAGGAGCTTCCGGAACTGACTGTAGGAGCAGAGCTCTGTGAGGATCTGTGGGTTCCCCTTCCCCCAAGCGTGAAGCTGGCCATGAGCGGCGCTCACATTATTGTGAATCTTTCTGCAAGCGATGAGATGGTAGGCAAGGATTCCTACCGCCGCGACCTGGTGAAAGGACAGTCAGCCCGCCTGATCTGCGGATACATTTACGCCACAGCAGGAGAGGGAGAGTCTTCCCAGGATCTGGTATTTGGCGGACAGAACCTGATCGCGGAGAACGGCGTCCTGCTTGCAGAGGCAAAGCGCTTCCAGAATTCTGTGATCTACGGGGAAATCGATGTGCAGAGACTGGCAGATGAGAGAAGAAGAATTTCCACTTATCCTTCTGCTGACAGTGCAGAGTGCCAGATGGTACCCTTTGATGTGGAGATTGAAGAGACCTCCCTGACCCGAAACTTTGCCCCATATCCATTTGTACCTTCTGTGAAAGAAGAAAGGGATATGCGCTGTGAGGAAATCCTGAACATCCAGGCAATGGGACTGAAGAAGCGAATGAGTCACATTCACTGCCAGAAGGCAATGGTGGGTCTTTCCGGCGGACTGGATTCTACGCTGGCCCTTCTTGTGATCGCCCGTGCTTTTTCCATGATGGGACTTCCTTCTGAGAATATCCGCTGCATTACCATGCCCTGCTTTGGAACCACAGACCGTACCTATCAGAATGCCTGCAAGTTAAGCCAGTGCCTTGGCGCAACTTTGACTGAGGTGAACATTAAGGAAGCGGTAAACATTCATTTCCGGGATATCGGACATGATGATTCGGTTCATGATGTGACCTACGAGAACTGCCAGGCAAGAGAGCGCACCCAGATCCTGATGGATATGGCAAACCAGGAAGGGGCACTTTTAGTTGGTACCGGAGATCTTTCCGAGCTTGCACTTGGATGGGCCACCTACAATGGCGACCACATGTCCATGTACGGCGTGAACGCTTCCGTTCCCAAGACTCTGGTGAGACATCTTGTCCGCTACTATGCAGACACTTGCGGCGAGAAAGAGCTGGAGGAAGTGCTTCTTGACATTCTGGACACTCCGGTAAGCCCGGAACTTCTGCCCCCTAAGGATGGCAAAATCGCCCAGAAAACCGAGGATCTGGTAGGACCTTACGAACTTCACGATTTTTATCTGTACTATATGCTTCGTGCAGGCTTTGAGCCGGACAAGATTTACCGCATTGCCTGCCGTACTTTTGAGAATACCTATGACAGGGAGACCATTCTGAAATGGCTGAAGACCTTCTACCGAAGATTTTTCGCCCAGCAGTTCAAGCGCTCCTGTCTGCCGGATGGCCCGAAGGTGGGAAGTGTTGCCCTTTCCCCAAGAGGAGACCTTCGCATGCCAAGTGATGCAAGCGCTGCGGTTTGGATGGAAGTATTGGAAAATCTTTAAAAATATCAATTTTCTGGCGGAGAACTGACTTGGTTCTCCGCCTTTTTCAGTGCATCCTCAATGGCGTTCAAAAGCAATTCTGACGTATACTTGCGGTCCGTGGAATACTTCAGGTTGTCAAGAGACTGGCTGTCTACAATCTGGCTTGCCAGAGATTCCAGGGATGGTTTCACAAGAGGAAACATAGCCGTAGTGCTTTCACTTAAATTTACCAGCTCCACAGACTGGATACTGTTCTGGTCCACCGTAACCTCCACGTCAAAGGTATTCTGGTTCAATGTGATGGAAGAGCGGTAAACACCAGGAGTATAGAGGGAGTCTGCTTTTCCCGATGTGGTCTGGCTCCTGCCCGGACCAAACATGAAGTAGATCAGTACACCAAGAAGTATGGCAAGAATGAGAAAAGCGATTGTGTACACCACTTCTTTCATATGTAACACGATGATCCTGGTTTTTGAACTCATGGTCTGCGCCTCCTGGTTTGCTTTGTTTATTCTATCCTATTATCAAACAGGGAAAAATATGATAGAATATTGTGATAATGCCAGACAGGAGGGAGACACACATGTCATTACAGTTTATTATCGGAAGTTCCGGAATCGGGAAAACACATTACGCCTGCCAGCGGATTATACAGGAATCTCTGGAGAATCCGGGAAAGCTGTACTATATTATTGTGCCGGAGCAGTTTACCATGCAGACCCAGAAGAACGTGGTAGAAATGCATCCGGGAAAAGGAATCCTGAATATTGACGTGCTCAGCTTCCAGCGCCTTGCCTACCGCGTATTTGAGGAGGTGGGCGGTGCCAGGGAAGTGCTTCTGGACGACACAGGCAAAAGCTTGGTACTGCAGAAGCTGGTGCAGCAGCACAAAAAAGAGCTCCCCTATCTGGGAAGTCAGATGAACAAACCTGGCTATCTGGACGAGGTGAAATCCCTGATTTCCGAGTTCATGCAGTATGATATCCGTCAGGAAGAGCTTTCGGACATGCTGGAAAAAACAGGGGAAGATTCCTTGCTTCAGATGAAGATGAATGACGTAAGCGTGCTTTACCAGGCTTTTACTGATTATCTGGAAGGGCACTATATGACTGGTGAGGGGGTCATGGATGCTCTCAAAAAAGCAATTCCCTTTTCCAGAAAACTGAAGAACAGCGTGCTTTTACTGGACGGCTTCACTGGCTTTACCCCTGTGCAGATGAACGTGATCCGGGAACTGCTGGCAGTCTGCGACCAGGTGCTTGTGACTGTCACCATGGATGTCAAGGAAAATCCTCTTCAAATGGGAAAACCTCACCAGCTGTTCTACATGAGCCGGAAAATGATTCATACCCTGTCCGGTCTGACAAATGACTTGGATGATCCGGTATACTTAAAAGAAGAAAAAAAGGGACGCTTTTCTGACGCCCCGGCTCTTGGATTTCTGGAGCAGCATCTGTTCCGCTACCGAAAAGCAGCTTATGGAAAATCCCAGGATGAAATCCGTATTTTCGCGGCAGAATCCCCCATCAAAGAACTGGAAGAAACGGCAAGGCGAATCCGCAGAATGGTCCGGGAAGAGGATCTGAAATACGGAGAGATCGCAGTGATCACCGGAAACCTGGAAAGCTACAAAAGTATTGCCTCCCAGGTATTTGAGGAGGCACAGATTCCCTATTTCCTGGATGAGAAGCATTCGATTTTAATGAATCCCTTTGTGGAATATATACGTGCCGCTCTTGAGATGGTGACAAAGGGCTTTACCTACGAAAGTGTTTTTCGCTATCTGCGCTGCGGCATGTCCGGAATCACCAGGGAACAGGCGGATCAGCTGGAAAACTATGTGCTGGCACTTGGAATCCGGGGCTGGCACAAATGGTCGGAGAAATGGGTGCGCACTTACCGGATCATGAAAGACGGGGACATCCAGGTTCTCAATGAGTACCGGGAGCGTTTTGTGACGGAAGTGGAAGCCCTGGCCCAGGGATTTTCCAGCGGCAAAAAGAAAGTAAGTGAATATTGTTATAGTTTATACCAGTTTATCACAGACTGCGACATTCAGAGAAAATTGAAGGAACAGGAGCTTTCCTTCAAAGCAAAAGGGGAAAAAGCCCTGGAAAAGGAATACGCGCAGATATACGGAATTGTTATGGAGCTGCTGGACCGTATGGTGGAGATTCTCGGAGAAGAGGAAATTACAAGGGCGGAGTTTACCCAGCTTCTTGAAACTGGCTTCGCCAAATCCAAGGTAGCACTGATTCCACCAAGCATGGATCAGGTACTGGTGGGAGACATGGAGCGTACCCGTCTCAAGGAGATCAAGGCTCTGTTTTTCGTAGGTGTCAATGAGGGAAACATTCCGAAAAATACAGACTCCGGCGGAATCCTAACCCAGATGGATCGTGAATTTTTTGCAGGAGAGGGAATGGAGCTTGCTCCGGGACCAAAGGAGCTGATGAACACCCAGCGCTTTTATCTTTACCTGAATCTGACCAAGCCAAGCCGGTATCTCTGTCTTTCCTATTGTTTTTCCAACGGAAAAGGGGAGCCTGTAAGCCCGGCGTATCTGATCCACAGCATCCAGAAGCTTTACCCGGAAATTGAAGTGAAAAATGCCATGGATGAGGAATTTGCTCTTGGAAGCATGGAACTTCCGGGAACCAGCCTGGAATGCTTTTTGAAGGGACTGACAGAGGGAGCCCTTGGAAAAGGAGATCCGTTTTATGGAGAGCTGTACAGCTGGTACTTAAGAAGTCCGAAGTACAGGGAACTGGCGAGAAAGCTGGTGGAGGCATCTATGACCAGGCGTCCTTCCGATGTGATCAGCAAAAGCGTGGCAAAGGTGCTCTACGGAGAGGTGTCTCCTTACAGTGCTACCAGGCTGGAACGTTTTTCCGCCTGTGCATTTGCCCATTTTCTCCAGTATGGCCTGAGCCTGACGGAGCGTGCAGAGTATGAATTCCGCCCTATGGATATGGGAAATATTATGCACAAGGTTATGGAGAAATTTGCAAAAGAGGTGAAAAAGGAAGGGCTGAAATGGGCCACCCTTACGGAAGAAGAGAGAAATGAGATCGTGGACCGGCTGGTGGATGAGGTCAGTGCGGACTACGGCAATACCATTTTGAAAAGCAGCGCCCGCAACGAGTATATGATCCAGCGCACCAAGAGAATGATGAGAAGAACCGTGTGGGCAGTGCAGGAGCAGCTGAAATCCGGGGAGTTTGAACCGGAAGGCGTGGAGGTGGCGTTCCAGGGCGGACGTATTGACCGTGTGGATACCATGCACACAGAGGACGGCAAGCTGTATGTGCGGGTCATTGACTATAAGACCGGAAATACTTCCTTTGATCTGGTGTCATTGTATCACGGCCTTCAGCTGCAGCTGATGATCTATCTGGACGGTGCCCTTCAGGTGGAACAGAACCGTTATCGGGATCAGGAAGTGATTCCGGCCGGCGTATTTTATTATAATATTAAGGACCCTATGGTACAGGAAAAAATTGACGCGGATGTGGAATTAGTTCAGCAGAAGGTTCTAAAAGAGCTGAAAATGAACGGTCTTGTACAGGCTGACCGGGATCTGGTGGAGAAGATGGACAGTTCTCTGGTGTCTCTTCCGGTGTCCTTTAATAAGGACGGAAGCTTCCGCAGGAATTCCTCGGTTGCCACAAGAGAGCAGTTTGATGTGCTGAACCGTTACGTGAAGACCAAAATCTCCCACATCCGGCAGTCCATCCTGGACGGGGATGCCCAGGTTTCCCCCTATATGCTGGGAAAGAAAAATGCCTGCACTTATTGCCCATACAGCACCGTGTGCGGCTTTGACACGGAGATTCCGGGATATGAATTCAGAAGGCTGAAGAATTTTGCAGACGAAGAGCTGTGGGATGCTTTTGCAAAGGAGGTGGAGTAGCATGGCAGTAAAATGGACGAAAGAACAGGAACAGGTAATTGAGTTGCGGAACCGGAACATTCTGGTCAGCGCAGCGGCTGGCTCAGGCAAAACAGCCGTGCTGGTTCAGCGAATCCTTGGAAAGGTAATGGACCCGGAGCATCCGGTGGACATTGACAGGCTGCTGATCATGACTTTTACAAGAGCCGCGGCTGGGGAGATGCGGGAGCGAATTGCCAATGCCCTGGAGGATGCCCTTGGGGAAAATCCGGAGAACGAGCATCTGCAGCGGCAGACTACTTTGATCCACACTGCGCAGATTACCACCATTGACGGTTTCTGTGCTTATGTGATCCGTAATTATTTTCACCTGATCGGACTGGACCCGGGATACCGTACCGGAGAGGAAGGAGAGTTGAAGCTTCTCCAGGAAGATGTGATGAAGGAGCTTCTGGAAGCTTACTATGCCAAGGATCAGGAAAAATATAAATTTTTTATTGAGTGCTACGCTACTGGAAAATCAGACGAAAGCATACGTGACCTGATTTATTCCCTGTATCATGCAGCCATGAGTAACCCATATCCGGATGAATGGATGGAAAAATGTATTGACAGTTATAAAAATACGGATATAGAATCTATAAAAGCATCCGAATGGATGAAATTGTTATGGAAAAATGTTCTGGCAGATCTGGAACAGGCGAAAGGTCTGGCGGAGGAGGCCAGGAAGCTGTGTTTTTCCCCGGGAGGTCCTTATTTATATGATGACGCCATATCAAGTGACCTGCTTCTGATACGGGATGCACAAGAAAAAGCCCTGACAGGGGATTTTGATGGAACAAGAGCGGTCCTTGGCAGTCCGGCTTTTGCAAGATTGTCTACGAAGAAACCGAAGGAACCTGTGGATGACCTTTTGAAGGAACAGGTAAAGGCACTTCGGGAAAACGAGAAGGATATTCTGAAGGATTTGGGAAGCAGGTATTTTACTGTGGGTGAAGAGGAATTGCCTCTTCTTCTGGAATGCTGCCGGGAGCCTGTGGAAATGCTGGTGGAGCTTACCCGGGAATTTATCCGCCTTTATGGGGAGAAAAAAAGGGAAAAGAATATTCTGGATTTTACGGATATGGAGCACTTTGCGCTGGAAATCCTTATGGAGCGAGTGGAGGATGAGGGCGCCAATGAGCAAGCTTTTGAAATGACTTTTGGAAACCAGGAAAATTCTCACATAACGAAGAGTGAAAAGAAAACTTCTGGATATGAGGATAAAAAACGAGAAGTGGTATATCGTATGAGCCAGGCTGCGCGGGAATTATCCATGAAGTATGATGAGGTTATGGTGGATGAATATCAGGACAGCAACCTGGTGCAGGAGATGATCACTACCTGTGTATCTGGCTGGGCGAAGAAGAGTAAGAATATTTTCATGGTTGGTGATGTGAAGCAGAGCATTTACCGCTTTCGTCTTGCAAGACCGGAACTGTTCATGGAAAAGTATAAAAAGTACATGTTAACGGATAGTGAAGAACAGCGAATCGACTTGCACAAAAACTTCCGAAGCAGATCCCAGGTGCTTTCCTGTGCCAATTTTATTTTCCGGCAGATCATGGGCGAGGATCTGGGTGGAATCGCGTATGATGAGGCAGCTGCCCTTTATCCTGGCGCTGTTTTTCCAGAAGGAGCCAGAGACGAATTTCTTTCAACGGAAGTGCTGCTTGTGGAAAAAGACTCAGAGGAACTGGAAGATCTGATGGAGGGGCAGGATGCCAGGGAACTGGAAGCACTTACCATTTCCCATCGGATTCAGGAAATGGTGGGGAAAGAGAAAATCCTGGATAAAGAGACAGGGGAGTACCGTCCGGTGCGATATGGGGATATTGTTATTTTGCTTCGAACTGCGTCTGGCTGGAGCGAAACTTTTACCGATGTTTTAAGTGCCCATGGAATTCCCGTATATGCAGCTTCCAAGACAGGATATTTTTCAGCACTTGAGGTGGTTACGGTTCTGAATTATCTTCAGGTATGCGACAATCCTCTGCAGGACATTCCCCTTGCCGGGGTGCTTCGTTCCCCGCTGGCAGGCTGTACCACCCAGGAACTTGCCGTAATCCGGGAAGAAGACCCGGAAGGCATGCTGTATGAAAGCGTGCTGCATTTTCTGGGGGAGGAAGAGCAGTGCAGCCTGATTTCTCCTAAAGAAAGAGAAGCTTTGCAGGAAAAATTGCATGGTTTTATTACTCTTCTAAATGAAATGCGGGATCTGGCAGTTTATACTCCGGTTCATGAATTGATTCTTGAAATTCTGCGAAGAACAGGATACGGCAATTATGCCAAGGCCCTGCCGAATGGTGCACAGCGAAGCGCCAATCTTGCCATGCTGGTGGAAAAAGCCATGGATTACGAGAAAACCAGCTATCGCGGCTTGTTTAACTTTGTTCGCTATATTGAACATCTGCAGAAATACGAGGTGGATTACGGCGAGGTGAACCTTTCCGGTGCAGGGGAAGGTTCTGTGGAAATCATGACAATCCACAAAAGTAAAGGACTGGAATTTCCTGTTGTGATCCTTGCGGGAATGGGAAAACAGTTCAATTTCCAGGACTTGAATGCAAAACTTCTGATTCATCCGGATTATGGTCTTGGAGCAGATGCGATTTTGCCGGACAGGCGAATGGTGGTTTCGACCTTGAATAAGCAGGTGATCCGCCGTCAGCTTCTGGAGGAAAGTTTGGGGGAGGAAATCCGTGTGCTTTACGTTGCCCTGACCCGTGCAAAGGAGAAAATGATTCTGACAGGTGCTGTTTCCAATCTGGATAAAGAGTTGATCAGCCTTTCTCATTTTCGTGAAAATCAGACAGAGCTTCTTCCGGCGGAGACCAGGCTGAAAGGGAAAAATTATCTGGATTATGTTCTGCCTGCTCTGGCAAGACACAGATGCATGGACTCGCTTTATGAGAAGATTGGTCTTTTTCCGACGAAGGAAAATCCTCTTTATGAGGATCCTGCCCAGTTTCAGGTGAAGCGTATTACGGCGCAGATGCTGACGGAGGCGGAGGTTGTGGATCAGGCGACCGGACAGATGGAGGAGAATCTTCTGGAGGACTGGGATTGTGAGAAAGTGATGGATTCCGGAATCCGGGAGGAACTGGATAAGCGGTTTGGGTTTGTGTATCCTTATGAGTACCGCAGGGATATTCCGGTGAAGGTTACGGTGTCGGATCTGAAAAAGAAAAGTTATCATGAGGATGAGGAGATTGAGGAGGCTGTTTATTTTGAGCCGGATCTTGTTCCTTTGGTTCCAAGGTTTATTGAGGAGAAAACAGAGGCTGAGGAAGAGTTTACGGGGGCAGCCCGTGGTACGGCTTATCATCGTGTGATGGAGTGTCTGGAGTATGGGAAAACGGATACATCTCAGAATCTGAAGGAGCAGATTGAGGAGCTTGTTCAGAATCAGAAGCTTTCTGAGGTTGAGGCGAAGTGTGTTCGGGTTTCGGATATTCGTGGTTTTGTGGAGTGTGATCTGGGGCAGAGGATGAAGGCGGCAGCGCTTAAGGGGCGGCTGTTTCGGGAGCAGCCTTTTGTGATTTCCAGAAGTGCGGCGGAGATTGATGAAAGCTGGGATGAGAGTGAGCGGGTGCTGGTGCAGGGAATTATTGATGCTTATTTTCTGGAAGATGAGGAGATTGTGCTGGTGGATTATAAGACGGATTATGTCCGCAGAGGAGAGGAAAAGAAGCTGATTGAAAGGTATCATACGCAGCTGGGGGATTATGGGCAGGCGCTGGAGAGAATGACGGGGAGACGGGTGAAGGAGAAGTATATTTATTCGTTTGCGTTGAAGAAGGCAATATTGTTATAAAGATTGGGAGAGTGAGTGGATTCCCGAGGGGTGTCTGGCGCCGTTGGGCCTGGTTTGGGGGCATTGCACAGGTTCCGAGAAAATCTTAGGGGATAGGATTTTGCGTTGAAGAAGGGGGAGGACACTGTCTGAACGCAGTGAGTTTGTCCTCCCCCTTCTTCGCCTTTAGCAAAATTATATCCCCTTAGATTTTCCGGGTTCTGCGCACCGCCCCCATACCAGGCCCAACGGCGCCAGACACGTCGCAGGCGGAGAAAGCGCGAAATTTTCCACTTTTCAAAATTAATGGGACTTTATTTGACGTAGATTGGTTAGAGATGATGGTTTAGTATTTGGGAAAAGATATTAAGGATTGGCAGAAAATCCAGAAGAAAATTAATAGAAACAGGCTCACAACCTTTGGAAAATTAGAGATTGTGAGCCTGTTGTAGATATGCAGCTTGATAAAGAGGGATGCTATGCACGCCAGCCGGCAGGATATTTATTCTTTAAGGTTCCGTTGACAAGTTTGCCGAAGCCGAGGGGGTAGCCTTCTACGCAGAGCAGGTGCCATCCCTTGGTGTGGACGGTTTCTTCAGGGAGGATGGTGAGGGTTTCACCTTTTAAGTAGCGCTCCAGGCGAGGGTCATCAACGGGGAGGGAGATTATGGCCTCTGCTTCATCTTTGCGGAAGGCCAGTGCAAGGGGCTGGGAGGGCTCGAAACGGTTTTTCTTCAGGTCACCCAGGTAGAGACCGTTGCGCAGGAAGGTGAGGCCGCGGAAGCTGCAGGATACGGGAGGCAGGTAATAGACCTTGTCTGCACGGACTTCTACACGATTCCAGTCAAAAGGCTGACCGCCAAGGGATTTGAGGTCAATTTCATTAAAAAACTCTCCGATATATTTTTTTACATCTGCTGGCAGTTTGGTTCCTTTGGAAATAGTTGCGGTGGGCCCAGATTGTCCTTCTTTTTTCAGAAGGGCAAGGAAATGTCCTTCCCCTGCCATTTTATGTGGGAAAATACGCACACATTTTTTTAACTCCGGGTTGCCGTTTCCCCAGGCTGGATTTCCGCTGGAAAAGCCTTCGTAGTTTTCCATGGAAATGAGGGAGAGGTCCGGGCGCTGTTCCAGGAGCCAAGAGATGACCTCTTCGTCTTCTGCTGGGGCGAAGGTGCAGGTGGAATACAGCATCTGTCCGCCGGGCTGGAGCATGTCGGCAGCATTTAAGCAAAGCTGTTTCTGGATTTGGGAAAGCTCCTGGGATTTTTCAGGGGTCCAGTCTCTGGCAAGGGCTTCTTCTTTGCGGAACATGCCTTCGCCAGAACAGGGAGCATCCAGAATGATCTTATGGAAAAATTCCGGGAAGTTTTTTACCATTTTTTCTGGTTTTTCGTTGGCAACAAAGAGGTTGGGAATTCCGAAAAGCTCCAGGTTGCGAAGAAGGGCTCTGGCTCTGGTCGTACTGATGTCGTTGGCAACCAGAAGGCCGGCGCCTTTTAGGGCAGATCCCACAGCAGTGGCTTTTCCGCCGGGAGCGGCACACATGTCCAGCACATATTCACCAGGTTCCACTGGAATGCGGGAAGCCGGGGTCATGGCACTTGGTTCCTGAAGGTAATAAAGCCCTGCCTGGTAAAGGGGACAGCGGGAAGGGCGGACATCTTCCCTGTAAAAATAGCCGTTGGAAATCCAGGGGATTTTTTTTACTTCGAAAGGAACGATTTTTTCAAATTCCTCGCAGGAAATCTTGGCGGTGTTCACCCGAAGTCCGTAGGTGCGGGGCTGATCGTAAGCTTGAAGAAAGGCATCATAATCATCTTGCAGCATATCTTTCATTCTGTCCAGAAATGCCTGGGGCAGAACCAATGATCTATCTGAATCCATAAGGTTTCTCCTTGTATTTTATAAAATGGAGGATTGCGGGAGCCGTGCAGCTGCAAAGCAATCCGAGACGTCAAATAAGTATCAGAAGTAGTATACTGGATGCCCCGGGGAAAGTCAAACATGGCAGTGCAGTACATACTCTATTTTTTCGTACAGGATTTCTGCAATTTTACATTCCAAGAATGTGAATTTAGTGTTATACTAAAGCGTGTTTGAAAAAATTTCCATCATAAAAATGGAGGCATGACAAATGTCAGTAGATAAAGTAAAAAAATACTTCGCAGGATACGGCATGGAATCCCGTGTGCTGGAGTTTGATGTGTCAAGTGCGACGGTGGAGCTTGCATACAAAGCCACATTCGGCAAAAAAGCGAAAATGCTCACCCAGGAGCAGGTAACCGAACTGATCGGACATGCGGTGGGCGGCGTTTGCCCATTTGCCATAAATCCAGGCGTGGATATTTACCTGGATGCTTCCCTGAAAAAATATGAAACAGCATTTCCGGCATGCGGAAGCAGCAACAGTGCCATTGAACTGACCATACCCGAAATGGAAAAATATTCCGGATACAAGGAATGGATAGATGTATGCAAGCCACGGTAATTCCAGCCTGGCAGTCTAAAGAATATGGAACGATATCTTGAGTTAACTGTCAACAGAGAAGGCAAAGTAGGAGAAATTCTCCGCAGGCAGGCGGGACTGACCAAAAAACAGATCAGCCAGATAAAATTTCGCCCCGGCGGCATTCAGAAAAACGGAATACAGTGCCGGGTGACGGAAAATGCCGTCTGTGGGGATGTGATCCGAATTTGCCTGGAAACCAGGGGGACTGACTCCGCGCAGTTAAAGACGCCTAAGTTCTTGCAAATCCAAGCTGAAGAAACGAAGAAGAGAAATGATACTTCGGATGGTTATGCAGATTTTGGAGTAGAGTGCAGAGGAAAAAACGAGAGTATTTCTGATTTGAGGTCTGATAGCAAGAAGGAATGCAGTGAGGGGAAAAACGCAGTTTCAAATTTTAAATGTGGCTTTCCTGACTTAGAGATTTTGTATGAGGATCAGGATGTTCTCGCAGTCAATAAGCCAGCCGGCATGGTAACCCACCCATCTGGAATCCACTACCAGGACAGCCTGTCCAATCAGATTGCCGAATATTTCCGCAGCAAAGGGGAAGAAACCCGCATCCGTTCCATTGGCCGTCTGGATAAAGAAACCTCCGGTATCCTGCTTTTTGCCAGAAACCAGATCAGCGCCGCCAGGCTGCAGAAGCAGCGGGAAGAGGGAAAGCTGCAGAAAACGTATCTGGCAGTTGTGGAGAGAACTTTTGAGGAGGAGATATCACAAAGTTCTTCGCAGGAAATGTCCGTAAGCATGGAAAAAGAGAAGTGGGAGAAAATTTCCATCCCTCTTGCCCCAGATCCGGAGAATCCTCTAAAAATGGTACTTTCCCCAGCGGGAACTATTCACGGAAGCAAAAAGGCAGTGACCTATTACCAAGTCCTGAAAAGCTATGCGAACGCCTCACTTGTCCAGCTTCACCTGGAAACCGGGCGCACCCACCAGATCCGTGTGCACATGGCAGGCACCGGTCATCCCCTTCTTGGCGATACCTTGTACAACGAAAGCCAAACAGGGAAAGCATCTGTTCCCGGAAATCCTTTTACAAGAGCAGCACTTCACGCATGGAAGCTAAAATTTTACCACCCGTTTACGGGAAATAAAATCCTGCTGGAAGCTCCGTTTCCACTGGATTTTGAAAATTTTCTGGAGAAAAAATGAAACATAGAAGGTGTGCTGTAGCATTTTGCCATTTCACAAATAAAAACGCGCTGCAGGGACATCTGAAAACACAGCAGCAAGAAAGGAAGTATGAAACGTATGGGAAAGAAAAAAAGATGGATGGCAGCAGTCCTGTGCCTGGCCATGCTGGTGACAGCGGCTGTACCATCTACAGTAAATGCAGCAACCGAGAAATTCACAGAGAAGAAAGTAGTAGTCCTGGATCCGGGACATGGAGGATATGATTCCGGTGCTGCCGAAGTGCATAATGGACAGCAGTATATAGAGGCAGAAATTAACTGGAAAATTGCCAGATACACCATGCAGGAGCTGCAGAAATATCCAAATATAGAAGTGCATATGACCAGAAACAACCAGAATCAGTTTGTAGGTCTGGTAGACAGAGTTCTGATTGCGAAGAGTTATCAGGCAGACCTTCTGGTAAGCCAGCATATCAATTCTGCTGACACTCCTTATGCCAAAGGTGCCTCCGTGCTGGTTTCCAGCGGAACCTACCGTCCGTACCTGGCAGAAACAGAAAAGCTGTTTGGCAGGTATGTTATAGATGAACTGGGCAAACTGGGAATTTCCAAACGTTTTTCAGCCCAGGGCGGAATGGAATACCGTTTAAGCAGTGACGGAAGCGTTTATCCAAACGGAGCCAGAAGAGATTATTATGCTATTGTGGCACAGAGCGTGCAGCAGGATCTGCCTGGGGTGATCATTGAACATGCTTTTGTCAGTAGTCCATCTGATGCCTATAATTTTTTCCGCACCAACAGCCAGCTGAAAAAGCTGGGACAGGCAGATGCCAGAGCTATTGTCCGTTACTTCAACAGAATAAGGTCTCAGGAGCAGAGCAAAGATACCTCTGATACGGTTACTTCCAATCAGAAGAATGGCTGGAAAAAAGTCGGCAGCAATATGCGCTACTATATCAACGGGGTAAGACAGAAAAATCGGGTACTTCATCTAAAAGATGGCACCTACTATGTAGATAAAAACGGAAACCGGGCATATGGCTGGAAAACCATAAATGGAAACTGCTATTTCTTTGATAAGAGAAACGATGGAAAAGCCAGTGTAGGCTGGCTGACAAGGCCCAGCGGTGTTTTCTGCTTTAACGCAAATGGCATCAGATATGAAAACACTCAGTTGATTTCCACCAGTGGAAAAATATACATCATTGGTTCCGATGGAAAAAGATGTTCCGGCTGGACCAACTATCGCGGGGAAAGATATTACATAAATAATAGGGGCTACGCACATACCGGATGGCTTCGAAGGGGCGGTAAATGGTACTGCTTTGACAAAAAGAAAGGAGCCATGTACAGAAACCGCACTGTGAAAATGGATCCAGGCCAGATTAATTATAAATTTGACAGAAGAGGCGTCTGCACCAACCGAAAATAAACATGCAAAAAGTGTCAACTAATGATTTGTTGACACTTTTTTTCTGTCATGCTATACTTCGGTTAACCAAAAGGTGCCTGCGATACATTACACAATGCGTTAACATAAAACAGGTATTGTCAAGAAATGAAATTCAAATGGAGGGTGACAGAATGAAGGCGGATTTTGAAAAGCAGATACAAGATATTTTCGGCACGACAGATATTGAAAAACTGCGCCAGATTTCGGAAGCTGCGCATAACTACGACTGTATGAAAAAAGAGCAGCCAGCGGGCAAGCATGCTTCCGGAAGAAAGAATTCCTTTACTGAGCCCCAGATTGCCAGGATTCTGGCACTGCAGGATCAGGGGGAGAAAATTGCCAGCATTGCCCGGGAATACCAGGTATCCCGTCAAACAATTTACAGCCAGATCCGGCGGGCCCATCATTTCAGTGATGACCCGGATGTGAAAATGCGCATGAATTTTATGAACCACAATGATCTTTGCACCACCATTGACATCGACTTCAGACACGAGAAAATTAAAATACAAAATTACACGGACAAAATTATCTTCCGTGCATTTGGCGTTGTAACAGAGCCAACCTGGGCAGATTTCGAATATTTCCTGGAAGATCGCTGCTTCCCCAGAACCCGCGACCACGCCAAGGACATTTTAAGAGAAATGGGAGTCCCCTTCTATGATCCCCTTTTGATCATTGAGAAGACCAAGGGCTATATGGCAGGGGACTACCAGTGGATTTTGATCGTCAAGAAGGAGAACGGATGACTATGAAGAATATAAACCTTGACAAGTATTCTCCTTTTCACAAAACAGGTCATACTTCGAAAGGAGATCAGCGAAAATGGGAGATTGACGGCATCTGGTACAAAGCAGATTATATGGGCTATGAGAGTCTGGCGGAGGTACTTGTTTCCAGGCTTTTGAAGAAAAGCAGCCTGAAGTATGCTTTTGTCACATATGACCTTACCAAAATTGAATATAACAATAGTTCTATAAATGCGTGCGTCAGCCAGGATTTCAGAAAAGAAGGACAGGTGCTGATTCCCCTGGAAAAATTATTTCGTCAGTACACAGGAGAAAGTCTGGCTGTGAAGCTTGCAGAATTTGCAGATGTCAGGGAACGCATCCGATATCTGGTTGAACAGGTGGAAAACATCACTGGGATAAAGAGTTTTGGTGAATATATAACAGAAATGATAGAAATTGATGCTTTTTTTCTGAATGAGGACAGACATACGAACAATATTGCGGTTCTTTACGATGAAGAAAATGAGCAGTATTTTGTAAGTCCCTTTTTTGATCAGGGACTGTGTCTTTTGGCAGATACCAGACAGGATTATCCTATGGAATTGTCCATAGAGCAATGCATGGACAAAATAGAAGCAAAGCCATTTAGCAGCGAATTTGATACACAGCTGGAAGCTGCGGAAGAACTGTTTGGAACACAGCTGGAATTTCATTTTACAATCCAGGATATACATCGGGAACTGGAAGAGCTGGCGGATTTTTATCCGGAAGACATCCGCCAGCGCGTAGAACTGTTGATGCGCCAGCAGATGCGAAAATATTCTTATTTGATTACGAAGTGAATTTTATATATAGGGTTGCCGTCAGGTGACCTGCTTGCTAAGAAAAGCCTGCTTCCTAATAGGAGCGGCTTTTTTAAATAAATGCTATTGACAAAACTATATTATATGGCGTATAGTATTATCAATCAAACAATATTGATGAATCATATAATATGATTGGAGTGATCAGATGGTATTTAACACAGGAGCTGCACTTCTGGATGCCATTGTCCTGGCAGTTGTGTCCAAAGAGCCACAGGGTACATACGGATACAAGATCACCCAGGATGTACGCGGGGTTCTGGACATTTCGGAATCCACCCTTTACCCGGTACTGCGCCGACTGCAGAAGGATGACTGCCTGGAGGTGTATGATCAGGCATATGCAGGGCGGAACCGCAGATACTACAAGCTGACGGAGAAAGGGAAAGCGCAGCTTAATTTGTATAAGATCGAGTGGAAGAATTATTCCACCAAGATCAGCAGCATGTTTGAGGGAGGAGAATCGTAGTATGGACAGAGCACAGTTTATGAAACAGCTGGAGAGGCTGCTGTCTGATATTTCGGAAGCGGAAAGGCAGGAAGCGCTGGCCTATTACAACAGCTATTTTGATGAAGCCGGACCTGAGAATGAGGCTTCGGTGATCAGAGAGCTTGGAAGCCCCGGCAAGGTGGCAGCTATTATTAAGGCAGACCTTAACGAGAGCAGTGAGGAATACGCGCAGTACACAGAGCATGGATATGAGGATCTTAGGGAAAAACAGGATTCCTATGTTCCTGAAGTGAGAGAGAATTCCAGCCGTGCCAGAGAGGGTTATCATCCGAAGGAAAAGAGAAGCAACAGCAGGCTCATTCTGATTTTGATTGCGCTGGTGTTTCTTTCCCCATTTATTGTGGGTGCGGCAAGCGGCGTATTCGGTATTTTACTGGTACTGATCTTACTTCCGTTTCTGGTGATTTTTGTTTCCGGAGTTGTGGCATTTGGTTTGATTGTTGGTGCATGCGCCTGCATTGGCACAGGAGTAGGACTTCTGTTTTCTAATGCAGCAGCAGGGCTTCTGGTTATGGGAATCGGAGCGATTTTGATGGCATTTGGAATTTTGTGCTGCATCTTTGTAGGATGGCTGGGTTCCAAAGTATTTCCGTGGATTCTTCGTAAGGTAACGGACTTTTTCAATAAAATTCTGTATCGGAATCGAAAGGAGGATCGAGCATGAAAAAAGGAACAAAAGGAATGCTGATCGCAGCAGGAGTTTTTGCAGTAGCAGGAATCGGCTTATGCGTGAGTGCAGTCGCTATGGGGGCTGCCAAAGAAGGAAGCCAGGTGGTAGATCAGGTGGTGAGTGCCTTTCGGGACAATGCCTATCCTGGGGCTGGACTGATACGCCTGGGAAGGGTATATAGAAACACAGGCAGTGGTGAACTGAAGGAAGAGGATGTGGTATCCACGGATGTGGCTTTTAAGAAAAATCTGGAAATTAGTCTGAAATATGACGAGCTGATTTTGCAGGAATATGCCGGTGATGTGATCAAAGTAGACACGGCCAATGACGAAAAAGGAGATGTAGTGATCTCAGAAGATGCAGATAAAATTACAATCAAGGATACTCATGCCGGAACCACCAGAACCAAAAAGCAGGTAATAGTCAGCATTCCTTCTGGAACAGCCTTTGACAGCGTATCCCTTGGAGTGGATGCGGGAACTATTGAGCTGTACGGAGAAATCAAGGCAGATCAGTTTTATGCGGAAGTGGGGGCTGGGGAATTTGATGCTTCTGCAACCATTACTGCAGACAAATGTGACCTTCAGGTAGGTGCAGGCACCATTGATATCGAGACGATTGACGCAAAGGAAATCAGCGCAAACTGCGGAACCGGAGAAATCGATATGGAGCTTTCCGGCAAAGAGCAGGATTACAATTATGAGATTTCCTGCGGAATCGGTGAAGTTGAGGTGAACGATTCCCAGTTCAGCGGTCTTGGCGTTGAGAAAACCATCTCCAACGATGGCGCAAAACGGAAAGTAACTTTGGAATGTGGAATGGGAGAGATTGATGTGAGCTTTACAAATGAAGATTAGAGCCTGTTTGAAAAATCATTCCCGCAATCTGCACGCCCCACTTTGCGGTATATTTTGTCCGAACTCAGTTGCCGTAGCCCGCTACGGCGCCCTCATCCGGACAAAATCTCCCACAAATTGTGACGCACATCTTGCAGAAAGCCTTTTTCAAACATGCTCTAACAGATCTGTAAATGAGAATGAATCATAGCAGCACTTAAAGAATAGAAAGTGTTGCTTGAAACGTTACTGGTCATGGAATGAACAGTAACTTGGAAAATATGTAAAATAAAATCAGGAGGAATTCGATTATGAGCAATAAGCGTCTATACAAATCCACTGTAAACTGTATGCTGTGCGGTGTCTGCGGCGGAATCGCCGAGTACTTCGACATTGACCCCACTCTGGTGCGTCTGGCCTGGGTCATCCTCACCTGTTTCGGCGGCGCCGGAATCTGGGCCTACATCATCGCAGCCATTATTATTCCAAAAGCATAAAAATGTATAATTTTCTGTATTTTGTTCATACTCCTCATATACATGCAAAACTTACAAAAAGGAGCAATGACATATGAACAAAGACAAAGAAGTAGAAGCCTACAGACAAGGTAATCTCACCACCGAAGAACAAACCAAATACGAAATCGCCCGCGAACTCGGTATCCTGGACAAAGTCCTGGAAAACGGCTGGAAAAGCCTCTCCGCCAAAGAAACCGGCCGAATCGGCGGCATGATGGCCAAAAAGAAACCCAAACAACCATCCCCAAAAGCCTGATTTCACCTCCGGTGATTTTCCGATTCAAAACGAAAAATCTCCCACAATTCGTCCCGTAAGCTTGCCATCCGAAGATCCAAATGGTAAGATAAATACAAACAACTTCTGAAAGGGAAATGACCGAAAAGAAAATTTTCACCACAGAATTCTTCTTGGAATTGTAGTTGAACTGAAATATGCGGAGGATGGCATGCGTAATATTATCAAATATGGCATCGCATGCTACAAAAAAGAATGCAAGGTGCTTAAAAAGGATGCGTGAGCATCCTTTTTTGGAAAGAAGGGAGTGGCAGGATGCGGATTCTGATTGCGGAAGATGAAGTGGAGATTGCGCGGCGCTGAAGGTTTTATTGGAAAAAAACAAGTGCTCGGTGGACATTGTACATAATGGGAAAGATGCCTGGGACTATATCAGCCAGGGGAAATTCGATGTGGTTGTGCTGGATATTATGATGCCGGAAATGGACGGGCTTGAGGTGCTGAGAAAAATGCGGGACAGCCATGATGCTACGCCTGTGATGCTTCTTACTGCCAGGTCAGAAATTGAGGACCGGGTGGCAGGTCTGAACGCAGGTGCAGACGATTATCTCCCCAAGCCATTTGCGGCAAGTGAATTTATTGCCAGGGTGAAAGCGCTTGGCAGAAGAAGCCTGAGCTACACGGAAAGCCTGATCAGTGTA
>NZ_JAOQJM010000001.1:63268-139245 GCF_025566865.1 Blautia acetigignens | reverse complement strand
AACTGTCCGCGGAGCCGGATATTCTCTGGAGGAAACCACATGCTGAAGAAAATGAGATGGCATTTTATTCTGGCGGCTATGGCAGCAGTGTTTATCATGCTGGTGGTGGTGCTTGCCGGAGTCAATGTGTGGAATTACCACAACACCGCCAGTCGCGCAGACCAGAGGATACAGGAAATTTATACCTTTGAGGCTGGCAATGGGGCTGATGCAGCCGGGGAAACGGGGTCAACTGCAGATGCCAGTAAAAATTCAGAGATTCCGCCTGTAAATGCAGCAAATACATCAAATCCTCCTACAGGACAGACAGAAACTCTGCCGCCAGTGTTCCCAGGTCCGGGACAGGAACGCGATCCGGAGGCACCATATACTACTCGCTTTTTTCTGGTAAAGCTGGATGAAAACGAAGAGATAACGAAGGTTTCTACAGACTTTATCGCATCTGTTACACAGGAAGAAGCCAAAGAATACGCCCAGAATATCTTAAATGGAAAAAGAAAAAAAGGTTATTATAAAAACTACAGATTTCAAATACTATCAGATAATAATGGCAAAATTGTTATATTCCTAAATTGCTCGATGGAGCTGCATTCTGCCTGGAATGTATTGTTGATTTCCTGCCTGATGGGCATAGTGTGCTTTTTTATTGTGTTCCTTCTGGTGCTGCTTCTTTCCAGGCGTGCCATGAAACCCTACATCCGAAATATGGAGCGCCAGAAGCGTTTTATTACAGATGCAAGCCACGAGATCAAAACCCCTCTGACATCCATTGCAACCAGTGTAGATGTGATCGAAATGGAACACGGAACAGACGAATGGACAGACAACATCCACAAGCAGACAGCAAAAATGTCCAGAATGGTGGCAGACCTTGTTACTTTGTCCCGTCTTGATGAGGAAAATCCTTTCCCTGAAAAGATTGAATTTTCCTTAAGCGATGCAGTCTGGGAGGTAGCAGAACCTTTTGCTTCTCTTGCGAAAGCACAAGGTAAAGCCTATACCCAGCGGATCGAGGAAAACCTGACCTTATGCGGAAATCCAGATTCCATCCGCCAGCTGATTTCCATTCTTCTTGACAATGCACTGAAATATTCGGATGAACATGGAAGCATCCGCCTGGATGTATACAAGGTTCATGGGAAAACCAAAATAGAGGTTTTTAACACCTGTATTTTGGAGGATACCAGAAACCTTTCCCGGCTGTTCGACCGCTTCTACCGTCCGGACGATTCCCGCTCTCAAAAGACAGGCGGTACCGGAATCGGGCTTTCCATTGCGCAGGCAGTGGCAGAAGCCTACGGCGGGAAAATCAAAGTGCACAGTAAGGATGGGAAGTCTATTCTTTTTCAGGTAAGTATTTAAAAAATCCTCACCCATTTACCAAACTGTCCCTTTAAATTATCTGTAAATTGGATATTTATAAAAGTACAGTACTCCTGTATGCTTTCAAGCAAACAAATTTGCATACAGGAGGAATTTAAAATGAGCCAGGAAAGATACGCATTAAATAAACAGCTTGCACAGATGTTAAAAGGCGGAGTTATCATGGATGTTACCACACCGGAGCAGGCAAAAATCGCAGAGGAAGCAGGTGCCTGTGCCGTTATGGCACTGGAGCGCATTCCGGCAGACATCCGCGCGGCAGGCGGCGTTTCCAGAATGAGCGACCCGAAAATGATCAAAGGAATCCAGGAAGCAGTTTCCATTCCTGTTATGGCAAAATGCAGAATCGGACATTTTGTGGAAGCACAGATTTTGGAAGCAATCGAGATCGACTATATTGATGAGAGCGAGGTTCTTTCTCCGGCTGATGATGTTTACCATATTGACAAGCGCCAGTTCAAGGTTCCGTTCGTATGTGGAGCCAAAGACCTTGGGGAGGCACTTCGCAGAATCGCAGAGGGTGCTTCCATGATCCGTACCAAAGGTGAGCCGGGAACGGGAGATGTGGTACAGGCGGTAAGACATATGCGCATGATGAACAGCGAGATTGCCAAAGTAGTTTCCATGCGTGAGGATGAGCTTTTTGAGGAAGCAAAAAACTTAAGAGTACCATATGATTTGATTGAATATGTACATAAAAACGGCAGACTTCCGGTTGTAAACTTCGCAGCAGGCGGTGTGGCAACTCCTGCAGATGCAGCTCTGATGATGCAGCTTGGAGCAGAGGGCGTATTTGTCGGTTCTGGTATTTTCAAATCCGGTGACCCGAAAAAACGTGCAGCTGCGATCGTGAAAGCAGTTACCAACTATCAGGATTCCAAAATGCTTGCAGAGCTTTCCGAAGACCTTGGTGAGGCTATGGTTGGAATCAACGAGCAGGAAATCCAGCTTCTGATGGCAGAGAGGGGCAAATAAGATGAAAATCGGAATCCTTGCAGTACAGGGAGCCTTCGCAGAGCACAGAGCCAAGCTGGAAAAATTAGGGGCACAGTGCGTAGAACTGCGAAAGAAGGAAGACCTGGAAAGCGGCTTTGACGGGCTGGTACTTCCAGGCGGGGAAAGCACAGTACAGGGAAAGCTTCTTCGTGAACTGGACATGTTCCAGCCACTGAAAGAAAAAATAGAAGCCGGAATGCCGGTGCTTGCCACCTGCGCAGGACTGATCCTTCTGGCAGACCATCTTTCCAATGATGAGCATGTGTATTTCGGAACCATGCCAGTAACAGTAAAGCGAAATGCCTACGGCAGACAGCTTGGCAGCTTCCACACAATCCAGGAGATGAAAGGAATGGGAGAAGTTCCCATGACCTTTATCCGTGCTCCTTACATTGAAAAATGCGAAGAAGGTGCAGAAGTGCTGGCAGAAATAGAAGGAAACATTGTGGCGGTAAAATACAAAGAGCAGTACGGCCTGGCCTTTCATCCGGAGCTGGATGAGGATGATACCATCCACAGTGCTTTCCTTGAAAGTATTAAAAAATATAAAGCATTAAGTAAATAAATATGCTCCGAATCCAGGCAAAATCCTCCGCAAATTGTAACATAGTATTGGCAGAAGATTTTGGGCGGCACTCTTTGAACAGAACAGAAAAAACAATTCCAAAATATCTGGCTATAGAAAAAATCTATAACTAGATATTTTTTTTACATATTGGACAGACAATCCCCAGTATGTTACTATGCATTCATCAACAAAAACAAAGCAGCAACAAAGAAAAAAGCAAAAATCAATAACAAAAACAACATTAAATAAAAAAATTCACTGGCAAGCTTATTTGCTAAGAAGAAAAGATACGGAGGAAAAGAAAATGGCAGATATTAAAGATTCCAAAAACTGGGGATTTGAAACAAAACAGTTACACATCGGACAGGAGCAGGCAGACCCGGTAACAGACGCAAGAGCTGTTCCGATCTACGCATCCACATCCTATGTATTCCACAACTCACAGCATGCAGCAGACCGCTTCGGACTTCGTGATGCAGGAAACATTTACGGAAGACTTACAAATCCAACTGAAGATGTTTTCGAGAAGAGAATCGCAGCTCTTGAAGGCGGCGTTGCAGCATTGGCAGTTGCTTCCGGTGCAGCCGCAATCGCCTATACATTCCAGGCACTTGCAAAAACAGGTGAGCACATTGTAGCTTCCAAGACCATCTACGGCGGAACTTACAACCTTCTGGCACATACCCTTCCACAGACAAACGGCGTTACCGCAACATTTGTAGATCCGGAAGTAGAAGGTTCCTTCGAAGCTGCAATCCAGGAAAACACAAAAGCAATCTTTATTGAAACACTTGGAAACCCGAACTCCAACCTGATTGATATCGAAGAAGTTGCAAAGGTTGCACATAAACATAACATTCCGCTTGTAGTGGATTCTACATTTGCAACACCTTATCTGGTTCGCCCGATCGAGTATGGCGCTGACATTGTGGTTCATTCCGCAACTAAATTTATCGGCGGACATGGTACAGCAATCGGCGGTGTAATCGTAGATAGCGGAAACTTTGACTGGAAAGCATCCGGCAAATTCCCGTGGATTTCTGAGCCAAACCCAAGCTATCACGGAATTTCCTTCGCAGAGGCAACTGCTCCGGCAGCATTTGTAGCCTATATCCGTGCCATCATCCTTCGTGATACCGGTGCAACACTTTCTCCATTCCATGCATTTTTGTTTTTACAGGGACTGGAAACTCTTTCCTTAAGAGTTGAGCGTCACGTAAGCAATGCACTGAAAATTGTAGATTACCTGTCCAAGCATCCGCAGGTTGAGGCTGTACATCATCCGTCTCTGGAGAGTGAGCCAAGTCATTATCTGTACAAGAAATACCTTCCAAACGGCGGCGGTTCTATCTTCACATTCGAGATCAAGGGAGACGCCAAGACTGCACAGAAATTTATTGATAACCTTGCAATCTTCTCCCTGCTTGCAAATGTTGCAGATGTAAAATCTCTTGTCATCCATCCTGCAACAACTACACACAGCCAGTGCACAGAGGAAGAGCTTCTTGACCAGGGTATCAAGCCAAACACAATTCGTCTTTCCATCGGTATTGAGAAAGCAGAAGACCTGATTGCAGCTTTGGACGCAGCATTTGAGGCAGTAAAATAAGACTGGTCATCCATAGCCAGGAAACATTTTTCCAGGATATAAAACTATAATGTAAAAGAACAGGCATCATATTTTCCAGAATGAGGGAATATGGTGCCTGTTTTTTGCATATAAAAGTATCGTAACACGATTATGTATTGATTCCTTTATATTTTCTTAATATTTTTCAGCAAAATTGTCAAAAAAAGTAGACGTCATCTAACAGAGTATGGTAAAATATAATTTCAAAAAGGAACGTGAAAGAGGGAAGGCGTGGTTTTTTTGATAGACATATCTAATCTGGACAGCCACTTATTTGAAATGCTGTCTCAGACTTCAGATAATCTGTATATTTATATGGCAGACCTGGAACGGGATTTTTCCAGATGGTCCAAATCAAGCGTGGATTATTTTAATCTGCCGGGAGAATATATTGCAGACACGGCGAACGAGTGGGTGAAGCATATCCATCCCCAGGATCAGCATATCTTTCTGGAAGATATTGGAAGGATTTTCGCGGGAAAAAGCAACCGCCACAATTGTGAATACCGTGCGCTGAATAAATACGGCAAATATGTGTGGGTGAAGTGCCAGGGAGTTGTGGAGCGCCATGAGGATGGAAGCCTGGGGCTTTTTGTGGGAACTATGATGAATCTTGGAGTGAATGCCAAGTTTGATCAGCCAACAGGCCTGTACACATTTCATGAGCTGAAGAAGCAGCTGCCTGTGTTTATCAATCAGGGAATGGAGGGGGCCATTCTCTTATTTGACGTGGACAGACTGCAGAGAATCAACGATCTTCTTGGATATATGGTGGGAGATGAGGTTCTTCAGCTTCTGGGACAGAAGTGCCATGAACTGGTGGGTGTTACCTTTTACCGTGGTCAGGGAGGCAAGTTCTACTGCATTACCACAGATCTGGATCGGGACAAAATAGAATGGATCTATCAGCAGGTGAAACGGTTCGGAGAGGAAGTTCCAAGGGAGATGAAGCTGGAGATCCAGCTGACTATTTCCTGCGGAGTGGCATTTTTCCCCCAGGATGCAGAGGACTTCGAGACTTTGCATGCCAATGTGGAATATGCCCTGGAACAGGCGAAGAAGGACGGCAGAGGCTGCATTGCCCAGTTTTCTGGCAAAATGCACAGGAGAACTGTGGAGCAGTTCCAGCTTCAGGAGGTGTTAAGGGAGGCAATTGCCAATGAATTCCGTGGATTTTCCCTGGTTTACCAGCCGTTGATCAGAGGAGAGAAACAGCAGGTTTACGGCGCGGAGACATTGATGCGTTTTTATCTGCCAGATGGAAGTATGGTTTCCCCTATGGAGTTTATTCCCATTCTGGAAGAGGACGGAACCATCCGCGAGGTGGGAGAGTGGCTTTTGAATGCAGCCCTTGCCCAGGCGGCTCTGTGGCGGAAGGAGAATCCGGATTTCGTAATTTCCGTGAATGTTTCCTATATTCAGATGCTGCAGCCGGGATTTCGTGAGATGGTCACCAGGATTCTGGAGGAATCCCAGACACCAGCTCAGTCTCTGATCCTGGAGCTTACAGAAAGCTGCAAGGTCTCAGATCCAAACAGGCTGCAGGATGATTTTGAATATTTCAAGAACCTGGGAATTAAGATGGCGTTGGATGATTTTGGCACGGAGTATTCCTCCATTGCACTGCTTCGCAAGCTGAAGCCCCAGCTGATCAAGATCGACCATACTTTTGTACGTTCCATTCAGGATGACGAGATGGATCAGGCAATTCTGGAATATATTATGAACTTAAGCAAGCAGACCAAGATCCAGGTTTGCGTGGAAGGCGTGGAGAATGCGGAGATTCTGGCCGTGGTACAGAGCTATCAGCCGGAGCTTCTGCAGGGATATTACTATTCTAAGCCATGTCCTGCAGCAGAGTTCTATGAGAAATATTTTGACAGATAAAGCTTATTTGAAAAATTGAGAAAGAGGCCTTGTGTTTTCTGTTTTGAGAGCATGAGGCCTTTTTGTATGCTTTGAAAGAGGCGCTTTTCGTTGGCGGGGAGTTGGAAAGTGCTGATGCAAGTTTCGCAGAATGGTCACAGAGTTTTTCAGGTTCATTTCAGGTTGGGCTTCTATAATCTCAAAAGACGATCGGGACGGTCTGGAATTTTGGGTCGGCGGTTCCGGGAAGGGAGGTAAAACGGATGGATGCAAAGGAAATAAAACCAGGCGTGATAAGGCCGGCAGGCCATTATCGCCATGAGCTGAAATATAACATTACTTACTGGCAGTATCTGCAGCTTCGAAGCCGTTTTCGTCAGGTGATGAAAACAGATCCGCACACAGAGGCGGATGGGACCTATCAGATTCGCAGCATTTTAAAAGATAACAATCTTTGCATGAAGGTAAGTGCAGGACTGAAAGAGGCTGAGTGCAGGATGCTTCTTGCAGGAAATCTGGAATGGATGAGAAATCATCCTTCGTCTTTAGTTCAGGAGCTTTACGGGAAAATGAAGTACCAGCAGTTAAGACCAAGGGTACTTGTTTCCTATACAAGAGAACCGTATATTTATGCAGCCGGAAATGTGCGGATCACCTTTGACTGGAATGTACGGACCACCATGTATCACCAGAAGTTTCTGGAAGAGAAGGTGTATGATGTGGAAGCCGTGCAGTGTCCGGGAGAAATGATCATGGAAGTAAAATATGATGCATTTTTGCCCAGGGTGATACAGGATCTGATCCAGATGGACGGAGTGCGGCAGCAGTCTTTTTCCAAATATGGGGCGTGCAGGAACTATGGATAATACAGGAGGAATTGTAAAGTGACATTTAATGATATTTTTAAATCCAGTTTTCTGGAAAGTATAACAGAATTTTCAGCAGTGGACACTCTGATTGCTATGGTGGCGGCGCTGGTGATCGGAATGTTTATTTTTGTAGTTTATAAGAAGACGTTTAACAGTGTGATGTATTCCACAGGATTCGCTATGACCCTTGTGGGGATGACTATGGTGACAACCCTGGTAATTCTGGCGGTAACGTCAAATGTGGTGCTGTCTCTTGGTATGGTAGGTGCACTTTCCATCGTGCGTTTCCGTGCGGCAATTAAAGAGCCGATGGAAATCGTCTGTCTGTTCTGGGCAGTGGCAGCCGGAATTGTGATCGGTGCGGGAATGCTGCCGCTGGCAGTGATCGGTTCTGCTATTATCGGTGTGATTCTTATTCTTTTTGCCAACAAAAAAATACATGACAATCCATATCTTCTGATTCTGAACTGTCAGGACGAAAATGCAGAAAACACAGCTCTTTCTCTTATGAAGGAAGCAGTGAAAAAATATGCAGTGAAATCAAAAACAGTAAACGCGCAGGGAATCGAGTTCACAGCAGAGATCCGCATGAAAGACGGGGAAACTGCATTTGTAAACCGTCTGAATGAAATAGCAGGTGTGGAAAATGCAACTCTGGTAAGCTATAACGGTGAATATATGTCCTGACAGGAGGGAAAAGCACATAGTTACAAATAAATATATAACAAGGATTGCATCTGTAATCATGGCTGCGGCAGTGATTCTGTGTCTTATGGCTTCTCTTTTTTCTGATAAGCTTCAGGAAGTCTATGGAAACAATGCGGTCACAATGAAATATGAAAGCAAGCTGTTTAGCACAGATCAGATTATGGATATTGATATTCTTATGGACGAGGATGACTGGAATAATATGCTGGAAAATGCTATTTCCGAGGAATATTATTCCTGCAATGTGGTGGTAAACGGCAAGACCTTTTATTCTGTTGGAATCCGGCCAAAAGGAAACACAAGCCTTTCCTCTATTGCAAATGATCCGGATACTGACCGGTACAGCTTTAAGCTGGAATTCGATCATTATATAGAAGGGCAGACATGCTATGGACTGGATAAGCTGATCCTGAACAACAATTATGCAGATGCTACCAACATGAAAGAGGCAATTGTTTACGACATGTACCAGTATCTTGGTGTGGATGCTTCTTTATATAATTATGCAAAAATTAGTGTAAACGGAGATTACCGGGGTGTTTATCTGGCACTGGAAGCAGTGGAGGATAGCTTCATGCTGCGAAACTACGGAACGGAGGACGGAAATCTGTATAAGCCGGAGAACATGGGCGTTGGCGGCGGTATGGATGGAAAAGACGGTGACGGCTGGCAGATGGGAGAAAAACCAGATGGAGAGGACTTTCCGCAGAAGGGAGAGATACCAGATGGAGAGGACTTTCCGCAGAAGAGAGAGATGCCGGATGGAGAGGACTTTCCGCAGAAGGGAGAGATGCCAGATGGAGCGGACTTTCCACAGAAGGGAGAGATGCCGGATGGAGCGGACTTTCCGCAGAAGGATGAGATGCCGTATGGCGAGGACTTTCCGCAAATGGGAGAAGCTCCCAATGGAGAGGCAGCAGATATCAAAATGGGAATCATGGGTGGAAATGGCGGCTCAGATCTGAACTATACAGATGATGATCTTGACAGCTATTCTACAATCTGGGATGGTGAGATCACAGATACGGATAAAAAAGACCACAAGCGGGTGGTAGAAGCCTTAAAAAATATCAGTGAAGGTACAGATTTGGAAACCTATATGGATGTAGATAATATACTGAAATATATGGCAGTTCACACCTTCGTGGTGAACGATGACAGCCTTTCTGGTACTATGGCGCATAATTATTACCTGTATGAATATAATGGCAAGCTGAATATTTTGCCATGGGACTACAACCTTTCCTTTGGCGGTATGTCCATGGGCGGTAAAATGGGAGGTCAGTCCTTGGGAGCAACTTCGGTGATCAACGATGCCATTGATATGCCATTTTCCATTACTGATTTTTTCGATGCCCTTCTGGAAAACGAGGAATATCTGGAACAGTACCATGGGTATCTGAATGAACTTGTGGAAAAATATGTGAATGGTGGTGAGTTTGAGAAAACTTATGAGAGAATCCGCAGCCAGATTGATGACCTGGTAGGAAATGACCCCACTGCTTTTTACAGCTATGAAGAATATGAGGAAGCCGCAAATATGCTAATAGAAGTGGTACAGCTTCGGGCAAAAAGCGTCAGCGGCCAGCTGGCAGGCACTATTCCATCCACAGACGAAGGCCAGCAGCAGGATTCTTCCAACCTGATTGATGGCTCAGACATTGATCTTAGTGTAATGGGCAGCTTTTCCGGTGGGGGAGGCGGAAACGAAGGTCAGGGAAAGGATAATGGCTTTGCAGGCACGCCCCAGCCTTTCGATGCAGGAGATGTTTCTCCGATATCTGAGGAAAAAGCTGATTTACAGGACTCCAATCAGGATAGTGTAAAATAAGAAAAAAACGGAACTGCGAAATCTATACTGCATTGTAAAGATTAGATAAGTAAACTTCATCGGCCGATAAAAATGCTTGTCATAATAGAGTGAATCCGTTATAATTTTTTATATATAAGATGCAAGAATAAATAATATTCAGATAATTACAACGGTGAAAAGAGGAAAACGTAGTCATTGTAGTTATGCAGAATTATATAAAGGGGGATTTTACTATGACAAAGATGAAGAAATTGTATTTACCCGTTCTTACCGCGGCAGCCATTACATTTTCCATTTTCGGAATGCCAAAGAAAGCAGAGGCATCCTGTAATACCTATCAGGTAAATGTAGCCAAGGGCTATCTGGCTCTTCGTACAGATACAGCCTTTGACAGCAGAAATGAGATTGGAGAGCTTTACAATGGAGATCTGGTAGAGGTGATGGATTATACAGGTGCCACCGGCTACTGGTATGTATACTCACCGAAGTATGATACCTTTGGTTATGTGAATAACGATTATCTCAATTCTATTTCTTCTTCAGTATCGGCTTATGATACCATGTGGACCGTAAGTGTGGAGAAAGGCTATCTGGCTCTTCGTAATGCGGCATGCTATGACTCTGCAAATGAGATCGGCAAGCTGTATTCCGGCGATAATGTGTGGGTTTGCGACAGCAGCGATTCTACGTACTGGTATGTATACTCACCGAAGCTGAACTGCTATGGCTTTGTAAATCAGGAATATCTGTATACGAATGAAGATATGGATGCGGGAACCAGCTATTTCGGTGAGACTAGAATGGTCAGCGTATCCAAGGGTTACCTGGCACTTCGCAATATGAAGGCTTATGATGCTTCCAATGAGATCGGAGAGCTTTACACCGGAGATGTAGTCCAGCTTCTGGAGACCAGTGATCCCAAGTACTGGTATGTATATTCTCCGAAATATGATAAGAATGGTTTCGTGAACAAAGACTACCTGGTAGGCGGCAGTACATTCGCTACCAAATCTGTCAGTGTATCCAAGGGTTATCTGGCACTTCGCTCTGCCATGAGCTATGATGAATCCAATGAGATCGGAGAGCTTTATACCGGTGACACCGTAGTGGTAATTGACTCCAGTAACTCTCAGTACTGGTATGTATATTCCACTGGTCTTATGATGTATGGCTATGTAAATAAAGATTATCTGTACTGATTTACTGATCATTTGAAACGCTGCTGTTTTTATAAGACAGCAGCGTTTTTTTTATTGTATTTAAAAGACAGGTGTGCTAAACTTACAAAGTAATTGAATTTTGTTAAGTGAACAGCATGCCGGAGACTTTTTATAAGCTTTGGAAATGCTGCTAGAGGGAACCAGGGTAAGAGCCTGGACGGTTGCGGCCACTGTAAGCAGGAAGGTGTACTTCAAAATGCCATTGCATACCTATATGCGAGAAGGCGGGGAACACCATTATAACCTGTAAGTCAGGAAACCTGCTTGGCAAAGTAAGAAGGAGCTTCCGTTAAAAGTATCCCTTTTAGCTGTCGCAATGACAGCTTTTTTGAAGCCCCATCTTTTCGGTTACAAAACAAACGAAAAGAGAGGAAAAACAAATGAAAAACAAAGAATTATCCAGAAGAATCATGGCACTTGCAATGGCAGCAGCTTTGTCTGTATCTGTAAGCCCGGTTGTTTATGCCGCAGAGCGTGCAGACGCCCAGACTATCAAGGAAGACAACCAGCCGACAGCTGACGCCGAAGAGAGCGCAGAGGAAGCAGAGGGTACAGCAGAGGAAGGTACCAAAACCGAGTATCCGCTGACCATCACTACCTATGATTATGACGGAAACGAAATCGAAACTACCTATGAAAAAGCACCGGAAAAAGTTATTGCTGTATATCAGGGAAGTATTGAGACTATGCTCTCCCTTGGACTTGAGGATCGCCTTGTAGCAACAGCAGGTCTTGATAACGAAGTTCCGGACGATCTTAAAGAAGCATTCTCCAAAACAAATTATCTTGATGAATTTACCCCATCCCTTGAAACTGTAACCATGCTTGAGCCTGACATGATCCTTTCCTGGAGTTCCCTGTTTTCAGACAAGAACCTTGGAAATGTAACAAATTGGATTGACAAAGGCTGCAACACTTATTACAACTCCAATACACGCCCTGGCGGAGCTAGAACTCTTGAGAACGAGTATACAGATATTCTGAACCTTGGTAAAATCTTCGATGTTCAGGACAAAGCAGAAGCAATCGTAGACAACATTAAAGATGTAATCAACAACACTCTTGAGGCAACAAAGGACGCTGAAGAGAAACCAACCGTTATGGTTCTTGAGCCATTAGGAGAGAACATTACAAACTACGGCGCAAGCAGCCTTGGCGGAGATATGGTTACACAGCTTGGTGCAACACTTGCAAACCCGGATGCTTCCACAGTTGGAAAGGAAGACATTATCGCAGCTAACCCGGATGTTATTTTCGTCGTTTACATGCCATATGCAGGAGATGATCCACAGAGTGTTATGGACAGCCAGCTGGCAGTTATCCAGGAGGATGAAGCTCTTCAGAGCCTTGATGCGGTAAAGAACGGTCGTGTTTACCCAATCATGCTCAGCGAGATGTATGCAAGTGCAACCCGTACCCAGGATGGAATCGAAACCTTTGCAAAGGGCTTATATCCAGACGCAGCAATTGACTAAGTGAGGAAACAACAGTGAAAAAAGAAAAGGTTGTCCGCACATCTATGTATGCGGCAGTGCTTATTTTTCTGATACTGTTTCTGGTGTTTTCCGTGCTTGCAGCAGTTACCTTTGGAAATGCAGACCTGTCTTTGAAGGATGTATACAGTGTGATTTTATATAAGCTTTTTCACATCAAAAGTCTGGCCGCTTATGGAGAAGGGGCAATACATGATGTGGTGTGGCTGATCCGTCTTCCAAGGGTGCTGCTTGCACTGGCAATCGGAATGGCACTTTCCGTGTGCGGAGTGGTGATGCAGGCAATCGTGCAGAATCCTCTTGCAGATCCCTATGTGCTTGGAATTTCTTCCGGTGCCTCTCTTGGGGCAACCCTTGCAATCATGCTTGGCATAGGAAGCTTTCTTGGCGGAAACTCTGTGGGAATCTGTGCATTTATCGGAGCTATGCTTACATCATTTGCAGTTATCGCTATTGCAAACATGGGTGGAAAGGCAACGTCTGCCAAGCTGATTCTTGCCGGAATGGCCATTAGTGCGGTATGTTCTGCTTTTTCAAATTTTGTAATTTACATAACAAATGATAAAAACGCTGCTACAGAGGTTATGAAGTGGAACATGGGAAGCCTTGCGGGGGCAAGCTGGGCAAGAGTGGGTGTGATGCTGCCGGTTACTCTGGTGTGCGTTCTGCTTTTTCTTACACAATATCGAAGCCTGAACCTGATGCTTCTGGGGGATGAGGTATCTATTACTCTTGGAACAGACCTGCACAGATTAAGAACAGTATATCTGGTGGTAGCTTCTGTAATGATCGGATTTGCGGTATACTGTGCCGGAGTTATCGGTTTTGTTGGACTTGTGATCCCTCATGTTGTGCGGATCCTTTTCGGAACAGATCACAGTCGCCTCCTTCCACTTGGGGCACTTCTTGGTGCCGCCTTTCTGATCTGGTGCGATGTGGCATGCCGCGTGATCCTGAAAAATTCTGAAATGCCTCTTGGAGTTTTGGTTTCCATTATCGGTGCGCCTTGCTTTATTTATCTGCTGGTGAAAAAATCCTATGGCTTTGGAGGAAGAAAATGAGAATAACAACAGAAGATATTCGGGTTGGTTTTCATACCAGGCAGATTTTGAAGGGGATTTCTGTTGATAGTGGAAATAAAGAACTGGTTGGGATCATTGGACCAAACGGAAGTGGAAAATCCACTCTTTTGAAGTGTATATACCGTGTACTGAAGGCTGATTCAGGGGCTGTTTATCTGGACGGGGATGAGCTTTATTCCATGAATGCAAAAAGCTCTGCAAAGAAAATGGCAGTGGTAGCCCAGCACAACTATTATAATTTTGATTTTAGCGTGCGGGAGGTTGTTCTCATGGGACGCGCTCCCCACAAAAAGGCACTGGAACGAGATAATGCAAAGGATTATCAGATTGTAGAGGAAGCTTTGCAAAGGGTTCAGATGGAGCAGTTTGCGGACAGAAGCTTTTCTACATTGTCTGGAGGCGAACAGCAGAGAGTCATTCTCGCCCGTGCCCTTGCACAGCAGACCCCTGCACTGATTCTGGATGAGCCCACCAATCATTTGGATATTACTCACCAGATTATGCTGATGGAGCTGGTAAAAACGTTGGATGTAACCGTGATTTCTGCAATTCATGACCTGAATATTGCAGCTGCATACTGCGACAGGATTTATATTCTGAAGGATGGGGTCCTGGAAGCCTGCGGCACACCAGCAGAAGTGCTTACTCCTGAAATGATTAAGAAAATCTACAAGGTAGACGCAGAAGTGGCTTACGACAGCCTGGGAAAAATGCATATTTTATTTTTGTGACGATGCTTTGGTGAAAAAATGGAAAAAATAGGAATACTTACCTGTCTTCACTCTAATGATGTCTGTGCCAGGGTGGGGTGTCTGTCCTCCTTTTGGCAGAGAAAGGATTTCTTTGCAAAGTATGCTGAGGATACCATACTTGCAGCCATGCTTACCTGCAACGGCTGCAAGGGTGATAATCCTTCAGAACCGGAAGAGGATAAAGGAATCCTGGAAAAGCTGGACCGGCTTGTAAGTGAAGATATTGAAATTGTACATGTAGGTGTGTGCCGTCTTATGGATGATAAAAAGGAATGTCCGAGAATGACAAAGATCTGTGAAATGATAGACAGTCGAGGAATTCAGGTAATAAGAGGTACGCATAGAGAATGAAAGGAAGAGCGGAAAACCGCTCTTTCTTTCATATACGAGGAGATTGCGCATAGTCAATAGAGAAATTTCACATTTTTTTAGATTGAACAAAAAATAGGGCAATGCTATACTAAATATAATAAGATGTTTTTCAAAACATCAGAAAAATCGGAAACAGGAGCGTGATAAATTGCAGGATACCAACGAAAATTATATTCAGCTTGAAAAAGTATCTAAAATATATGGAACAAAGGAAGTAAAAATCATAGCGGTAGATGAGATCAGCTTTAACATTTCCAAGGGCGAGTTTGCCGTGATCGTAGGTCCAAGTGGTGCCGGCAAGACAACCGTTCTGAATATTCTTGGAGGAATGGATACTGCCACCAGTGGCAAGGTCTGGGTAGATGGGAAAAACATTGCCAAGTATAATAATCGCCAGCTGACCAGCTACCGAAGAGATGATATTGGCTTTGTCTTCCAGTTTTATAATCTGGTGCCGAACCTGACTGCGCTTGAGAATGTGGAACTGGCAGGGCAGATATGTAAGAACCCTATGGATCCGAAAACGGTTTTGGAAGAAGTGGGATTGAAGGACAGACTTGGGAATTTTCCGGCACAGCTGTCAGGCGGAGAGCAGCAGAGAGTTTCCATAGCAAGAGCTCTTGCCAAGAATCCAAAGATGCTTCTTTGCGATGAGCCAACAGGTGCGCTTGATTATCAGACCGGTAAGGCGATTCTGGGACTTTTGCAGGATATGTGCCGTCAGAAAGGGATGACCGTGGTAGTTATTACCCATAACTCTGCGTTAACTCCTATGGCAGACCGTGTAATCCGAATTAAGAATGGCAAGGTAGCACAGATGACACTGAATGACCATCCAACTCCGGTAGAAGAAATTGAGTGGTAGGTGAACGAATGAAAGCACTTAGAAAAGAATTCTGGATGGAAATCCGAAGAAGTAAGTCAAGATTCATTTCCATCCTTCTGATCGTAGCCCTTGGAGTGGCATTTTTCTCCGGTATTCAGGCGTCCTCACCGGATATGCGTTATTCCGGGGATGCTTACTATGACGAGAGCAGTCTGATGGACATTAAGGTTGTGGGCACTATGGGACTGACCGCAGAGGATGTAACGTCCATTGAAGAGATAGACGGCATAGAATCTGCTGAAGGGGCCTGGTCCACTGATGTAATGTGCGGGGAAGGCCAGAAGCAGAAGGTGCTTCACATTGAATCCCTGAATGAGACGGTGAATAAGCTGGATATTCAGGAAGGACGGTTTCCGGAAAAAGAAGGAGAGATTTTCCTGGATGGAACCTTTGCTTCTGCCAATGAGTATCAGGTAGGAGATACCGTGGCTTTGCGGGAGGGAGAGGACAGTTCCCTTCTTGTGAATACGGAATATACAGTGGTGGGAACAGGAAGAAGTCCCCTTTACATTTCCTTTAACAGGGGAAATACCACTCTTGGAACCGGTGAGGTCAATGGATTTGGCTATGTGCTTCCTGAGAATTTTGACCAGGAAATTTATACCCAGATTTATGTGATCGTTCACGAGGCAAAGGATCTTACCAGCTACACAGATGGCTATGAGAATCTGATTGCCAAGATCAAGGACAGGGTGGAGAATATTGCAGATGACCGCTGTGCCATCCGTCTGGCGGCCGTGAAGGCAGATGCCCAGGAAGAAATCGATGATGCCCAGAAGAAGCTGGACGATGGTAAGAAAGAGGCGGACGAGAAGCTTGCCGATGCCAGAGAACAGCTGGAGCAGGGGGAGAAGGAGCTGGCGGATGGTAAAAAGGAATATGAAGAGGGCAAAAAGCAGCTGGAGGATGCGAAGAAAGAAATCGCAGATGGAAAAAGTCAGCTTGCAGATGCCAAAAGCCAGCTGACAGACGGAAAAAATCAGCTTGCAGATGCCAGAAACCAGCTTACTTCCAGTAAAAGTCAGCTTGATAGCGCCAGAAATCAGCTGGATGCGGGCTGGAATCAGGTGAATGCAGCAAAGGCAGAACTTCTGGAGGGACAAGATAAGCTTACTAAGGCAAAGGCTGAGGTAGAGAGCGGTTTTGCTGAAGCAGAGGCAAATCAGAAGACGCTGGAGGAAAATGCGGCCAAATTAGAAGAAGCGAAGAAGCAGATTGCAGATGGCGAAGCTCAGCTGGCACAAGCAAAGCAGACTCTAAATGAGAAACAAACTCAGCTTGATCAGTCAAAAGCGGAGCTTACAGCCGGGCAGGAGCAGCTTGATGGCACCAAGGCTCAGCTAAATGAGCAGAAGCAGCAGCTTGAGGCCGGGCTTTTACAGGTATCCGAAGGGGAGACTAAGCTTCAGGAGGGATTAACTGCTCTTGAAGGAGCAAAAGGCCAGCTGGCTCAGCTGCAAAGTCAGCTGTCAGCAGCACAGGAACAGTATAATGCTGCTCTTGAAAACGAGGCGATTTCGCAGGAAGAAAGGGACAGCCTGGCAGCACAGGTGTCTGAACTGGAGAGTCAGGCAGCTGCTGCACAAAGTCAGATCGATGAAAACACAGCGTCCCTGGAGGCGAACAGGCAGCAGCTTATAGCATCAAGAAGTGAGCTGGAAAGTGGTCTTGCAGCTGTAGAAGAAGGATTTTCTCAGATTTCGCAGAAGGAAACTGAGCTAAATGAAGGATTAAGTCAGCTTGCAGAAGGCCAGGCACAGCTGGCTGCAGGCTGGGAGGAGCTGAAGCAGCAGGAAAGCACTTTGGCAGCATCAAAGGCAGAGACAGAAGCCGGAGAGAAAGAGCTTTTGGATGGTCAGGCGCAGCTGGAAGCTGCAAAGGCTCAGTTAAACAGTGCCCAGCAGGAAATTGATGAAAATACAAAGACCATTGCAGAAGGTCAGGCGAAGCTGGATGCCAGTGTGTCAGAACTAAGTGCAAATGAGCAGCAATATGCTTCCGGCCTTGCACAGTATAAATCGGGCCAGCAGCAAATTGCAGAAAATGAAGCAAAGCTGGTGTCCGGAGAAAAAGAAATCACTGAGAATGAAAAAAAGCTGACAGATGGCGAAAATGAAATTGCTGAGAATGAGAAGAAGCTTCAGGATGCGGCAGAGGATCTGAAAAAAGGAGAGAAAGAGCTTAAAGACGGCAGGAAAGAGTACGAAACCTCCAAAAAAGATGCGGAAGATGAGATCGCAGAAAACGAACAGAAGCTGGCGGATGCAAGGAAAGAGCTGGATGAGCTTGAAGAGCCGGAATGGATGGTTACAGACCGTGAGGATCTTCCGGAATATTCAGATTACGGAGATAATGCAGATCGTCTGAAAAGTATTGGTCAGGTTTTCCCGGTTATCTTCTTTCTGGTAGCAGCCTTGATCAGTCTTACCACTATGACCCGAATGGTAGAGGAACAGCGAACTCAAATTGGTACTTTAAAGGCTCTTGGATACAGGAAGCTGGCTATTGCAGCCAAATACATTTGCTATGCACTGCTGGCAACAGTCGGCGGAAGCATTATGGGAATGCTGCTTGGAGAGAAGATTATTCCATATGTCATCATAACCGCATATGGAATCATGTATCACAATGTTTCAAATACGATTTCCATTGATTATCAGCTTAGCTTTGCGTTGATTGCTTCCGGGGCTTCTATTGTATGTACTGTTGGGGCTACCCTTTTTGCCTGCGGGAAGGAGCTTCAGGAAACTCCCGCATCCCTAATGCGTCCTCCTGCACCAAAGGAAGGAAAAAGGGTGCTTCTGGAGCGAATTACATTTATATGGAAGCATCTAAGCTTTTCCTGGAAATCTACTATTCGAAATCTTTTCCGTTATAAGAAACGTCTGATTATGACGGTATTTGGAATTGCCGGAAGCATGGGGCTGATGCTGGTGGGATTTGGAATTCAGGATTCTATCAGTGACATTGCTGCGATTCAGTACCGGGATCTCCAGCACTACACAGGAATGATTATAGAGGATGAGGATTCCACAGAAAAGGAAAAAGAGGAGCTTCTGGATTTTGTAAAAAATAATAATGAGATTGCACATTGCAACCGGGTACAGATGACAAAAATCAGTGCGCCTAAGGGAAATTCCAATATCAGCATTTATCTGTTTGTGCCAGAAAGTCTGGACGAGTTTGCAAAGGATGTAACCCTGCAGAATCGTATTACCGGAGAAAAGTATGAGCTTACAGATGAGGGGGCTGCCATTTCAGAGAAAACAGCGAACCTGTTGAATCTGAAGGTGGGAGATACGATCACATTGGAAAAGGCAGGGAAAAAATATACAGTAAAGGTGGCAGTAGTTACAGAAAACTATATGAGCCATTATCTTTATATGACCCCACTTGTTTATGAACAGACCTTTAAGGAAAAAACGGATTATGAGAATATTGTATTTACTGTGAAGGCAGAGGATAAGGATTCGCTGGAAAAAGTGGGAACAGAGATTCTTACCTGTCCGGCTGCTCTTAGCATTAGCTATACAAGCAGTCTTTCGGCGCAGGTTGATCGCATGCTGAGTACTTTGGATGTGGTAATACTGGTATTGATCGTTTCAGCCGGAATGCTTGCTTTTGTAGTGTTGTACAATCTGAATAATATTAATATTACAGAACGGCAAAGAGAGCTTGCAACCTTGAAGGTCCTTGGCTTCTATGATGGCGAGGTTTCGCAGTATGTGTTACGGGAAAATGTGATCCTTACAGCTCTTGGAATTGTGTTTGGATCCATATTTGGAATCCTGCTTCACAGATATGTGATTACTACCGTGGAGGTGGATGCTGTTATGTTCGGAAGAAATATAAAGCCAATGAGCTTTGTATATGGCGGAATTCTGACCAGTGTATTTTCAGCTGTGGTAAATGCAGTTATGCACTTTAAGCTGAAAACCATTAATATGGTAGAATCGTTGAAGAGTGTGGAATAAAGTGCAGCCTGAGCCTTTTTCAAACATGCTCTAAGGCATTCTTTGATATTTCCATGAGGCTTTGGTATAAATTTTGTAATTGTAAAGTTTCGGAAATATGCTTGACAAGTGGAAAAATTACAATTATAGTTATAGCCATAAAAGGAGCGGCTTTTTTCAGATGATACATCAGAAAGTGTGACAGCCGCAGCTAAAGGCATTGAAGAAGAGGAGTAAGCGTATGTCCTCCCAGAGAGAAATGTCCGGGGAAGCCTGTGGTGGAAGACATTTCGAGATTCGCATTCGCTGAAGGTAGCTTTGGAGCCGGGAAACTGAATGAGCAGCTAAGCATTGACCGGACAGCATGTGCAGATATAGAACCGGAGGTTTACTGCAGTAGGTTTTCACGCAATTCCAGCGTTATGGGAAAGAGATATGTGAAAGAGACCGGGGATGGATATTTTTTCAGAAGAGCCATGCCGGGCAGATGCACATAATGAAGGTGGTACCGCGTTAACTTCGCCCTTCACACAGTTTGTGTGGAGGGCGTTATTTTTTAGGAGGAAAATCATGAGCAAAGAACTTGCAAAGACCTATGATCCAAAAGGAATTGAGGAACGTCTTTACCAGAAATGGATGGACAACGGATATTTTCATGCAAAAGTAAACCCTGACAAGAAACCATTTACCATTGTTATGCCGCCGCCAAATGTAACCGGTCAGCTGCATATGGGACATGCACTGGATGAGACCATGCAGGATATCCTGATTCGTTTCAAGAGAATGCAGGGCTATGAAGCACTGTGGCAGCCGGGAACCGACCATGCAGCTATCGCTACAGAGGTTAAGGTTACCGAGAAGCTGAAAAAAGAAGGCATCGACAAAGCTGAGATCGGCCGCGAGAAATTCCTGGAATATGCATGGGAGTGGAAGGAAGAGTATGGCGGAAAGATTATCAACCAGCTGAAGAAGCTTGGTGCTTCCGCAGACTGGGAGAGAGAGCGTTTTACTATGGATGAGGGCTGCTCCAAGGCTGTTCAGGAGGTTTTTATTAAATTATATGAAAAAGGCTACATCTACAAGGGCTCTCGTATTATCAACTGGTGTCCGGTATGCCAGACCTCCATTTCCGATGCAGAGGTTGAGCATGAGGATCAGGACGGATTTTTCTGGCACATCAATTACCCGGTTGTTGGAGAAGAGGGCAAATTCGTAGAGATCGCAACTACCCGTCCAGAGACACTTCTTGGAGATACTGCAGTTGCAGTAAACCCGGATGATGAGCGCTACAAAGACATCGTAGGCAAAATGCTGAAGCTTCCTCTCACAGACAGAGAGATCCCGGTAATTGCAGACGAGTATGTTGACAAGGAATTCGGAACCGGATGCGTAAAGATCACTCCGGCACACGACCCTAACGACTTTGAGGTTGGAAAGAGACACAACCTTCCGGAAATCAACATCATGAACGATGATGCTACCATCAATGAACTTGGCGGAAAATACGCAGGCATGGACCGCTACGAGGCAAGAAAAGCCATGGTAGAGGATCTGGACAAGCTTGGCCTTCTGGTTAAGGTGGTTCCTCACAATCACAGCGTTGGAACACATGACCGCTGCCATGCAACTGTAGAGCCGATGATCAAACCTCAGTGGTTTGTAAAGATGGACGAGATGGCAAAGGCTGCGATCAAGACTCTTGACGACGGCAATCTGAAGTTTGTACCGGAGCGTTTTGACAAGACTTACCTGCACTGGCTGGAGAACATCCGTGACTGGTGTATTTCCCGTCAGTTGTGGTGGGGACACAGAATCCCGGCTTACTACTGTGATGAATGCGGCGAGACTGTTGTTGCAAGAGAGATGCCGGAGAAATGTCCGAAATGCGGATGCACACATCTTCACCAGGATGAGGATACCCTGGATACCTGGTTCAGCTCTGCACTGTGGCCATTCTCCACGCTTGGCTGGCCGGACAAAACACCGGAGCTTGAGTATTTCTATCCTACGGATGTGCTGGTAACCGGATATGATATTATTTTCTTCTGGGTTATCCGTATGGTATTCTCTGCCCTTGAGCAGACCGGCAAGACTCCGTTCCATCATGTACTGATCCACGGTCTTGTAAGAGATTCCCAGGGACGTAAAATGAGCAAATCTCTTGGAAACGGTATTGATCCGCTTGAAGTAATTGACAAATACGGCGCAGATGCACTTCGTCTTACACTGATGACAGGAAATGCACCTGGAAATGATATGCGTTTCTATTGGGAGCGTGTAGAGTCCAGCCGTAACTTTGCAAATAAGATCTGGAACGCTTCCCGCTTCGTGCTTATGAACCTGGAAGGAAAGACTGTTACAGAACCGGAAATCGCTTCTCTTTGCGCTGAGGATAAGTGGATCCTTTCCAGACTGAACAATGTTATTAAAGAAGTAACTGAAAATATGGATAAATATGAACTGGGAATTGCAGTTCAGAAGGTATATGACTTCCTTTGGGATGAGCTTTGTGACTGGTATATTGAGATTGCCAAGGTTCGTCTGTGGAAAGCGGATGAGGATCCAAAAGCAGCAAACGAGGCTTTGTGGACACTTCGTACTGCACTGACACAGGGATTAAAGCTTCTTCATCCGTTTATGCCGTTTATTACAGAGGAAATTTACTGCACACTGCTTCCTGAGGAAGAGTCTATTATGATTTCTGAATGGCCGGTTTACAAGGATGAGTGGAACTCTCCGGAGGCTGAGCTTGCAATCGGAAGCTTCCAGGAAGTAGTAAAGGGTATCCGTAATACAAGAACCAGCATGAATGTACCGCAGAACAGAAAAACACATCTGATCATTGTCGGAAAAGACGCAGATATCTGTCAGATGTATGAGAACAGCAAAAAATCCTTTGTAAATCTTGCCTTTGCAAAAGAGATCCATGTTCAGCAGGATAAGACCGGCATCGGTGAGGACGCAGTTTCCGTTGTTGTTTCCAATGCAGTTGTTTATATGCCTCTTGAGGATCTTGTTGATAAGGAAAAGGAAATCGAGAGACTGACCAAGGAGCAGGAAAGACTGACTAAGGAAATTGCCCGCTGCGAGGGTATGCTGAATAACCCGAACTTTGTAAATAAGGCTCCGGCTGCAAAGGTTGATGCAGAGAAGGAGAAGCTTGCGAAGTATAAAGAGATGAAGGATAAGGTTAACACACAGCTTGAGCAGCTGAAGTGATAAAAAGGAGAATTTGGATGAAGCTGAGCAAATTTTGCAATAAGATTTCCCTGATTCTCCAGGCTCTCTGGTGCGCAGTGCTCTATTTTATCATAGAAGCACTGTGCCGCCATTCTATAGCAGATGCCTGGAATTATATGACGGGAAAACCGTTGGTGTTTGCTTATAATACGGCATTTATTTTTACTACCATGCTGATCGTGTACCTGTTTCACAGGCGTGTTTTCTGGCGGGTGGTGGTTTCTGTTTTCTGGTTGTTTCTCGGTATTGTAAACTGTATTTTGCTGTTAAACCGTGTAACTCCGTTTACGGGTCCGGATCTGCATATGCTTACAGATGGAATTGCGATCATGCAGAAGTATCTTCCGTTTTACGGAGTGGTAATCGGATGTATTATTATCGGGCTTGTGCTTTTTGCGCTTCTGATTCTTTTTATAAAGGGACCGAAGTATCAGCAGAAGATTAAGTATCGGTATGTGATTCCTATGATTGTTGTCGGTGCGGTGGCTTTTGGAGGCATAACCCAGCTGGCTCTTGAAAAAAGAGTACTGTCCAATTATTTTGGAAATATTGCCTTTGCTTATGAAGATTATGGATATCCTTATTGTCTGGCAACTACTATTTTTAATACGGGTATCAGTCAGCCAAGAGATTACTCAGAGGAAGAAATTAAGCGAATTGAGAAGACAGAGTCCAATCTTCCGGAAACCAAGGAAGATGGAAAAAGACCGAATATTCTGTTTCTTCAGCTGGAATCCTTCTTTGATCCTACATTGGTAAATTATCTGAATATTTCTGAGGATCCGATTCCCAATTTCAGGAAGCTGATGAAGGAGTATTCTTCCGGATACTATAAGGTGCCGGCTGTTGGTGCCGGTACTGCAAATACGGAATTTGAAACAATTACGGGAATGAGTCTTCATTATTTTGGCCCCGGTGAGTATCCTTATAAGAGCATACTAAAAGAGACTACCTGTGAGAGCGTTCCTTATGTTTTGAAGAATCTTGGATATTCTACTCATGCGGTACATAACAATGAAGCAAATTTCTATGGCAGACGATCTGTTTTTCCGAATCTGGGGTTTGATACCTTTACCTCGGAGGAGTACATGGAAAATGAAAATCTGCAGAATCCACTTGGCTGGGTAAAGGATAGCATTTTGACAGATGAAATCTTGAAATGTCTGGATTCCACAGAAGAACCGGATTATGTATATACAATCTCCGTGCAGGGACATGGAGATTACCCCAGTGAGCCGATTCTGGATAATCCTGCCATTACCGTGTCCGGGTCTCCTACGGAAGAGCTGGACTGCAAGTGGGAGTATTATGTAAATCAGATTCATGAGATGGATCAGTTTGTAAAGGAGCTGACAGATGCTCTGGCAGATTATCCGGAGGATGTGATTCTGGTAATGTATGGGGATCATTTGCCGACCATGGGACTTACGGTTGAGGATCTTGAGAATAAGTATCTGTTCCAGACGGAGTATGTGATCTGGGATAATATGGGACTGACCAAGAAGGATGAGAATCTGGCTTCTTACCAGATCGCGGCGGAGGTGCTGGATCGGGTTGGAATTCATGAGGGTACCATTATGAAGTATCATCAGGCGAGAAGGAATACCAAGAATTATCAGGTGGATCTGGAGACGTTGCAGTATGATGTGCTTTATGGCAAGAGATATGCTTATGGCGGAGAGAATCCGTTTGCGCGGACGAAGATGAAGATGGGGCTTTATGATGTGACCCTTGATTCGATCAGGCTTGTGTCGGATTCGGATTGGACTTATTATATTCAGGGGACGAATTTTACGCCGTCCAGTCAGATGAAGCTGAATGGGGAGTGGTATGATACGGCGTATGTGAGTCCGACGATGCTGGTGATTTCGGGAACAGAGCTGTCGGATTTTGACAGGCTGGCGGTGGTGCAGAGGAGCAACAGTTCGACTAGGAAGGCTCTTAGCAAGAGCTTTGACAGGGCGGTTTATGCACTTTATGACAGTCAGTGGAAGGTGGCTTCCCGGTAGGAGGTGCCCGGTTCCATCGTGCCTGCTCTGGGGGCGGTGCGCAGAACTCGAAAAATCTAAGACGGCAGAATTTTGCTAAAACCGAAGAAAGGAGAGGACAAACTCGCTCCGTTGGAGCTCAGACAGTGTCCTCTCCTTTTTTTACGTATAATATCCGCTATCTGGTGCGGCGGGTTTTGTCGGATAAAAAGTTACGATTAGGGGTGGACTTCTGGTGTGACTATTATATAATGGTAGAGTAATTACGGATGTGCATTGTGCACAGATGAAGTGATTTTACATAAAGAAATACAATAGATAAAAATGGTGGTTGAAGAGTATGAATTACGAGGAAGCGGTTGCTTATATTGAGGAGACTCCGAAGTTTACGACGAAGAACAGTCTGGAGCATACCAGAGAATGTCTGAGGAGACTGGGGAATCCACAGGAGAAATTTAAGGTGATACATGTTGCGGGAACCAATGGGAAGGGAAGCACCTGTGCGTTCCTGACTTCTATTCTCAGGGAGGCAGGGTATTCCTGCGGATTGTTTACCTCTCCCCATCTGGTGAAGATTAATGAACGTTTTCAGATCAATGAGGTGAATATTGAGGATGAGACATTTCTGAAGGCTTTTGAGAGAGTGAAGGCGCTGGCAGATGAGCTGGTGGCAGAGGGAAGCTACCATCCTACTTATTTTGAGATGCTGTTCCTTATGGGAATGGTGATCTTCGCTGAGGCGGGTGTGGATTATGTGACTTTGGAGACAGGACTTGGGGGAAGACTGGATGCGACTACGGCAGTGGAGAATCCGGTAGCCTGCGTGATCACTTCCATCAGTCTGGATCACATGCAGTTTTTGGGAAATACGGTAAGAGAGATTGCCGGAGAGAAGGCTGGAATTATTGTTCCAGGTGTTCCGGTAATTTATGACGGAAATGATTCAGATGCCGCAGAGATGATCGCTGCCAAGGCGAAAAAACTTGGAAGTCCGGCATATAAAGTGGTTCAGGACGGGGCGAAAGTGCTTGGAAATAACAAAGACGGCATTGATTTTTCCCTGAAGGACAGTTATTATGGGAATGCCAGCTTCCACATTCCGTTTATTGCATGGTATCAGGTGATGAATGCTTCTCTGGCACTGACTGCCATGGAAGTACTGAAAGATGAGATTCCGGTGACCATGGAGCAGCTGCAGGCAGGAATCAGGAACACCAGATGGCAGGGCAGAATGGAGACCATTTTGCCAGGTGTGATCGTGGATGGCGCACACAATGAGGATGGTGTCCGCAGGTTTGTGGAAACTGCGGAGCGTTTTCAGGAGGAGTATCCGCTGACGCTTCTGTTTTCCGCGGTAAGTGATAAGGATTATCAGGACATGATCCATACCATCTGCAGCAGAATCCGTTTCCGGAAGGTTGTAACCACAGAGGTAGGAGGATACCGAGAGGTGCCATCTGCTGATCTGGCAGAGATTTTCCGGAAGGAAGGCTGTAAAGAAGTGGGCAATTCTGATCATATTGCGGAGGCTTTTCATATGGCATGTGAGGCGAAGGGAGAGGACGGAATGCTGTTCTGTGTAGGCTCTCTTTACCTGGTGGGAGAAATTAAGGCTCTTTTGCAGAAATAAATGCGGGGAGTTTATGGAGGAATTTTATGATCGATTACGAAGAGGAACTGAAGAAATTTGAGCCATGTCTGGATGTGACAGACGCGGAAGAGGCTATTTACGACAGAGAACTGACCGATATTCTGGATATCCTTCAGGAGATGCTGAGGGAGTCCAAGAGCGGACGCAGGATGAAATAGAACAGGAGATACTGAATGAATTGTATGAATTGCGGCGCGTTCCTGGCAGATAAGGACCTGGATTACTGTCCTCATTGCGGGTGCAACGTCCTGATCCAGAAAAAGGTGGAGTATCTCTCCAAACTTTACTACAATCAGGGCTTGGAGAAGGCCAGTATCCGTGACCTTTCAGGAGCCGTTAACTGTCTGAAGCAGAGCCTTACCTTTAACAAACGGAACATACAGGCGAGAAATCTGCTGGGACTTGTTTATTTTGAAACCGGAGAGGTGGTTGCGGCACTTAGCGAGTGGGTGATCAGCAAGAATCTGCAGCCTACCCGAAATATTGCAAACGAATATATCAATCGTCTTCAGGCGAACTCCAACAAGCTGGACGCCATCAACGAGACCATTCGGAAATACAACAATGCCCTGGCTCTTTGCCGGGACGGACATGAGGACATGGCAGCCATCCAGCTGCGGAAGATCCTTACCCAGAATTCCAAGCTGATCAAGGGATATCATCTGCTGGCCCTTATTTACATGAAGAACCATGACTGGGGCAAAGCAAGAAGGATCCTGAGAAAGGCGGCGCGCATTGACAAGACCAATACCACCACCTTACGCTTCTTGCGGGAAGTGGATGAGCGCACTGGGGTAACCACCAGACTGGATCAGCAGAAGAAGGGCTTGTTTGGAAAGAAAGCCAAAGAATCCTATGGGGATGAGGTGGCAAGAAACGCGGCAGTGCAGTCTGCTGCCTATAAAGAGAATTCCAGGATTTCCCTGTTTGTGACCCTGATGGTAGGTGTTGCGGCGGGAGCAGCGGCGTTCTGGCTTCTGGCAGTGCCTGCCATCAAGCAGGGGATTTACCGGGAGGCTAACCAGCAGATCGTGCAGTACAGCGAATCCCTGGCAAGCCAGGGAGCAGAGCTTACCAGAGTCCAGGGACAGGCCAAGGAATCCGGGGATGTAGCCGAGGAGGTTACCCTGCAGCTTGACAGCGAGCAGAAGAAGAGTACCAGCTATCAGGCGCTTCTCAATGCCTATGTGGCCTACAAGCAGAATGAGTATGACGCAGCAGCGCTGGAGATCCAGAAGGTCTATGAGGATCAGATCGGTGATGATGTAAAGGGAATTTATAATACTATCTGTTCGGAGACCGGAGTGTCCGGAATCAAGAGTGACGGCACTTCTGACGGAAGTACGGATAGTTCAGATTCCGGCGATGGAAGCAGTGACGGAACGGATTATCAGACGGATGAATCAGGTTATGATGAGTCCGGTGACAGCGGTTACGATAATTCCGACTACAGCGAAGAAGACGGATATTACGATGAGGACGGCGATTTTCATTATTATGAATGATGAGAATTGCGGGAGCTGCTTTGCAGCGGAGCAATTCGTGGATATCTTGATCGGAAATACAGTTAAGAGGAACCTCTGGATTGGGGATGTACAGTTTTTGTACATCCCTTTTTTCGTCTTAGAGTGTGCATAAAAAATCAATTTATGGAAAGAATAAAATAAGGGGGTTTTTACGCATGAAACCTGTTTTTGAAACCACGGGAACCTGTCTGAATATTAAGCTGCCACAGGAACTGGATCATCCGGCATCGGAACTGATTCGCAGAGAGTCCGACCGCATTATGGGAAAAATCTACATCCGGACCATCTGCTTTGACTTTGGGGATACCGAGTTTATGGACAGCTCCGGGGTGGGGCTGATTATGGGCCGGTACCGGGCTCTTGGCATGCGCTCCGGGTGCATGAAGGCCTGCCATGTAAGCGGGTATATTGAGAAGCTTTTGAGACTGTCAGGAGTGAGCAGATTTCTGGAAGTGGAAAAAACAGAGCCGGAAACACAGATGGAAGGGAGGAGCGTATAATGGAAAATTCAAACGAGGCGACCATTATTTTTGACAGCAGGCCGGAGAATGAGGGGCTGGCAAGGGTGACGGCTGCGGCTTTCTGCACCCAGCTGAATCCCACTCTTGAGGAAGTAGCGGACTTAAAGACTGCCGTATCGGAAGCGGTTACCAACTGTATCATCCACGGATACAAAGGGGAGATACATAAGATCCGGATGAAATGCAGGCGCAAGGAGAACACCATTTATCTGGACATTGAGGATGACGGCGTGGGGATTCCGGATATTGCCAAAGCTATGGAGCCTTTGTATACCACCCGGGCAGACCAGGATCGGTCCGGCATGGGATTTACATTTATGGAGGCGTTTATGGACGAGGTGAAGGTGACTTCCCAGGTGGGGAAAGGAACCTGTGTGCATATGAGCAAAAAAATAGGAAAATGATCAGGAGGGCACATGGACCATACTCTTGCTCTCATCGGGCGTGCTCACCAGGGGGATAAAGAAGCAAGAGATACCTTGTTTGCAGAGAACATGGGACTGGTATACAGTGTAACCCGGCGTTTTCTTGGAAGAGGGGTGGAAATGGAGGATCTGTTTCAGATTGGAAGCATCGGTCTTCTGAAGGCAGTGGATAAGTTCAATCCGGAATTTGATGTGAAGTTTTCTACCTATGCAGTACCTATGATTGTCGGGGAAATCAAGCGTTTTCTTCGGGATGACGGCATTCTGAAGGTAAGCCGTTCCATAAAGGAAAACCAGTATAAAATCTATAAAGTGCGGGAGGAAATGGAGAAAAAGCTGGGAAGGGAGCCGGATATGGGGGAGCTTTCCAAAGCTATGGACATGCCGGTGGAGGAGCTTGCCATGACCATGGAGTCTGCGGCTGAGGTGGACTCCATTTATAAGACGGTGTACCAAGGGGACGGCACAGACCTGCAGCTGGTGGACCGGCTTCCGGAGAAAGAGGACAGCCACCAGAAGCTTCTGGATAAGATTTTCCTGGAAGAAATGCTGAGAAAGTTAGAGCCAGAGGAGCGCCAGCTGATCGGACTTCGGTATTTCCAGGATATGACCCAGATGGATGTGGCGAAGAAAATGGGAGTGTCCCAGGTGCAGGTGTCAAGGATGGAGAAACGGATTCTGAAGAAGCTGCGGGGATTTCAATGAAAGAAAAGATATGATGCAGTATTTGTGAGAGAAAGCCTGCCATTCATAAATCAGAGGGTGTTGGGGAAATGTATTGGTAAAAGAAATCAACAAAAAAGAGGCTGCATGGAAGCTGGCGAACTTCCATACAGACCTCAAAAATGTGCCAGATACTGTTTTACTTAGAATGTAATTTTCTTCCCTTCCAGTCTCCATTGTCTGAACTCTGCAGAAGCAGAAAGCAGCAGGTCGGAAGAAGAGTTCAGTGCGGTTTCCACAGAATCCTGAATGACTCCGATAATAAATCCAACTGCAACTACCTGCATGGAGATATCATCTGAAATTCCAAACAAGGAGCAGGCCATAGGAATCAGAAGAAGGGATCCGCCTGCCACACCAGAAGCACCGCATGCAGAAAGTGCTGCAAGAAGGCTGAGGATGATAGCAGTTGGGATGTCAACATGGATTCCAAGTGTGAAAGCAGTTGCCATTGTCATAACGGTGATGGTGATGGCAGCTCCGTCCATATTGATGGTAGCGCCAAGAGGAATGGTTACGGAGTAGGTATCACGGTCAAGTCCCATTTCCTCGCAGGCTTTCATATTTACCGGAATGTTGGCTGCGGAGCTTCTGGTGAAGAAGGCTGTGATGGCACTTTTCTTCAGGCAGTGCAGGATCAGCGGATAAGGATTCTGACGGATGCACCAGTAAACCAGAATGGGATTGGTTACAAAGTAAATGAAAAGCATGCAGCCAACCAAAAGGGCAAGAAGTTTTCCGTAGGTAGTGAAAATATCCAGTCCGTTGGTGGATACGGTGTTAAATACCAGGCCGAAGATTCCAAATGGTGCCAGGTTGATGATCCAGCTGACTACCAGGGAAGTGCCGTCTGCAATATCTGCAAGTGCTTTCTTGGTGGTGTCGCCAGCGCCGCGGAAGGCAAGTCCAAGAAGAATAGCCCAGGTAAGGATTCCTACATAGTTTGCGTTTACCAGAGAAGAGATGGGGTTGGCAACCACGTTCAGAAGAAGATTGTTCAGAACTTCCACAATTCCCTGCGGCGCTGTGGCATCAGCTGCCGCATTGGTCAGCGTCATCTGTACCGGGAAGATCATGCTGGCAAATACAGCGATCACAGCTGCCAGAACAGTACTGAACATATAAAGCGCAACCACTGTTTTGATGACGCCGCCGTGGGATTTTCCTGCGTTGCACAGTGAACTGATAACCAGGAAGAATACCAGAAGGGGTGCGATGGCCTTTAAGGCACCTACAAATACATCGCCCAGAATGGCAATGCTGGTGGCACCAGGCGCTGCCACTCCCAGGATGGCGCCCAGAATCAGACCTACCAGGATTCGCTTCACAAGAGCAATCCCAGTCCATTTTGTCCATAGATTTTTCATTTGTTTCTCCTCTACTTTCCCTCTTTAATATGTTAAAAGATTAATGAATTAATTATAAGGGATATGAGAAGATTGTGCAACAAAAAACTTCGCTTTATATTCAGAAGGGCTGATTCCCTCATATTTGCGGAAGATAGAGGAAAAATAGGTGGCGTCTTTGTAGCCTACTGCCTCCGCAATCTCGTAAGTGAGCAGGTTTGTATTCTGGAGAAGCTCCTTTGCCTTGCTGATCCGTTCCTTATTGATGTACTCAGTAAGAGAACCGGAGGTGGCTTTCTTGAAGGTACGGCTCAAATGAGAAGGGGAAATGTGCAGCTCCTGGGCAATAACGTCCAGGGAAAGATTTCCAGCCAGGTTCTGGGAAATATAACGGATGGTGTTTTCAATAATATAGTTGGGAACTGCGTGGGCGGACATGCTGTTCTCTCTTGTGTATTCCATAATTTCCGTCACTGTATTTTCCAGGGCAAAAATATCCCGGGATCCCAGAAGCTTTTCCAGATACAAAATGGGCACCGGATCCAGCTCCTTTTTTACCATGACACGGCAGCAGATGTAGTAGATCTGGGAGCAGATGTTCTTGGCATCCTGGGAATTGGTAAAGCTGGTTTTGAACTTGGAAAAAATGTGGCTGGAAACAGAAGCGGCCTCCTGGAAATCCCAGTTGTTCAGGCTGCTTTCAATCTGGTACAGATCCAGGGAGTTTTCCACAGAAAGCTCTGCAGGCTCTTCCGGGCCAGCAGTGTGGAAAACAGAAATATTCTGTTCGCTGTAAAAGTTATGGGTAAGAGCCTGGATCGCCTCGGAAACAGCAGTCTGGAAAGCCTCCGGAGACTGATGAAGGGCGCTGATCCCCGTAAGGATCTCAGAAGAGCTGAAAGCCTTTACAATACCGGAAATCTCCCGGCAGTTTTCCAGAATATATTCCGGAACAGAAGCAGAGGGCTGATTCTGGAAATACACGTTAAGGATTAGGTTATTGTAGCGGTAGCAGTAGGTGTTCTTTTTCTCTTCGATGACGATCTTTTTCAGGGCAGACAGATCCGGCTCATCGGAGGATGGCTTGAAGGCTGCCACATAATAGCAGTCCATGTGAAGCCCAAGGGAGAGAAGCTGTTCCTTTAATTCCTCTGTGCAGGGATGGTCGGTGAGCTCCTGCATCAGCTGATCCTTCAGGAAAAAGACTCCTTCCTTTGCAATGTTCTCCTGCTGTTGGGAGACGATCAGCTGTTTCTGGGCTTCCTGCACTGCGGCGAACAGTTCCTTTTTGTTGGTGGGCTTTAAGATGAAAGAGGTTACGTGATACTTAATGGCAGTCTGGGCATACTCAAAATCCGCATAGCCGGTGAGGATGATCACCTTTGTCCGGGGATAGTTTTCGTGGACAAAGCGCGCCACCTCAAGGCCGTCTGCTGCAGGCATTTTGATGTCCGTGATCACAATGTCCACAGGCTGGCTTTTCAGAAATTCCATGGCTTCCACGCCGTCAGAAGCGCTTCCCACAACCTGACAGTCAATGGACGCCCAGTTCATGTAATTGGAAATACCTTTTCGCATAGTGACTTCATCGTCAACTACAAGAAGCTTAAATATCATGGGTAAACTCCTTTCTTGGAATGTGGAAGGAAACGGTGGTGCATTTGTTTGGAATGCTTGTGATCCGGATGCCCGAATCCGGTCCGTAAAGCAGTTTCAGCCGCTTGTCCAGGTTTTTCATGCCGATGTGGGTGTGGCTGTCCTTCTCGGAGGAGGCAATGGACTGAATGTCCGGGATCACCTCAAAACCGATTCCATCGTCTATAATACAGATTTCCAGTTGGTTGTCGTCTCCCTCTATGATCTGGATGATCAGATGGCCTTTTCCCTTCTTGGGCTCCAGGCCGTGGACAATGGCGTTTTCCGCAAGGGGCTGGATGGAAAGGCAGGGAATTTCACAGGAAAGTACCTGTTCCGGAATCTGGATGTCACAGGAAATTTTGTCCTCGAAGCGCATCTGCTGAAGATACACGTAAAGCCGTACATATTCCATTTCTCTGGAAATGCTGGTGAAATTGTGGTTCCGGGAAAGGGTGTTCATTTTCAGCAGGCTTCCCAGGGAAATCACCATCTCGTAAATTTCCTCATTGTCGATCATCTGGGCCTTCCAGGCAATGGTGTTCAGCACATTGAAAAGGAAATGGGGGTCCATCTGGGACTGCAGTGCCCGAATCTCGGCGTTCTTGATCAGCAGCTTTTGTTGGTAAATATCCTGGTAATAGGTGTCAAGCTGAAGCAGCATCTGGTTAAAGGACTGTGCCCACACACGGAATTCCTGGTAAAAGCCTTCCGGTGGAAGAGCGCTTCGGTTTCCCTTTGAAATCTCATTGATGTGAAAGATCATGGTGTCAATGGGGCGGGTGACGGCCCGGGAAATAATAAAGGCTGCCATCAGGGAAAGAAGTGCCACAGCCAGAGTCACCAGAAGATAAGACTTCAGGGTGCTGTTCAGGTTTTCCAAAAGCAGGTCCTTGGGGGCGGCCACTGCAGAGGTAAGTCCAAGCCGTTCCAGGGACTGGGATGCCATGAAATAATCACGGCCTCCAAAGCTTTGCTCCTTAAACAAAACGGAATTTTTCTGTGCAGTCAGACTGGAATAGAGATCCAGAAGCTGATCCTTTGAAAAATCAGAGTCCGAACTAAGGGAAAATTCTTTGTTAAACAGCATAATAAACCAGGACGGATCAATGGTTTTGGAGCAGTATTCGATCCATTTCTGTGCATTGATGTTGATGACGATCATGCCGATCCGGTTCCCGGAATTGCTGCTGTACAGGTTGCGGGCAAAATACATATTCTGGTCGTGAAGCGGTGACGTATAGCACATCAGGTGCGGGTTGGCGGAATCAATAGTGCTTTGCAGAAACTCGGAGGTGTCGTCCACATTTTCCAGGATTCCGGAAGTATAAGCGTGGTAGACCGTGGAACGGCTGTTGTAAATATAGATGGAGTCTGTAAAGTTCTTTTCGGAGAGGGCGGAGCTGTTGTAGATGTAGGACATCTGCCGCTCTACGGAAAAAGGATAATTGATTCCGGTTCCCGGATTTTCCAGCGCGTTCTGAATCACCTCATTGGACATAAAAAGGGGGATGATGGAATCGATTGTCTGCACCTGATCCTGTATGGTATCATTGACCTGGTTTAGCTCCCGCACAATGGAGTCACGGGAGGTTTTTCTTAATATAGAAGATGTTTTGATATAATAAAATCCCACAGACAATACCAGAACCAGCCCTACAATGATCATGATGGTGACGGTAATAAAAAATCTGAGAGAGGGATATTTCTTAGGAGCACGCTTGGCCAAAACTGGAAGACCTCCTTATATAATATGATGTTAGGGGCAAAAGGTCTTTTGCCCCTAACTTGATATCCACGAATTACTCCGCTGCAAAGCAGCTCCCGCAATTCTCGATCATAATATATTATTATCCCACATTTAAAAAAGTACATCAATTAAATTTGCAGGAATGTCATGTATTTTAAAGAAGAGGACAAAATTTTTAAACAGTAGAATGAATGGGCATGATATGTGAAAATTTTGTGAAAAATATGCAGGAATTTCCAAGGAACAGCACAAGGTCTTTTATTAAAAAATGCGTCTTTACAGGCTATAATACAGTCATCAACCGAAACGAAGGAGGAACATCATGAAAAGAAAAATGATTTCTAAAATTATGGCAGCAGCACTGATCGGAACTATGTGTGCAGGAATGGCTGTACCTGTAATGGCTGCCGATGATGAAAAAGTAACCTTAAGCGTTATCAACTATCACGTAGGAACTGACTACGCAGCTGAGTATTATTCCTATCTGTTCGAGGCTTTCCAGCAGACAGAGGAAGGCAAGAATGTCGAGTTCAGCTTTGAGGAAATTCCTACTACAGATGCATTCAACCAGAAAATCAAGCTTCTCATCTCCAGCGGAGATCTGCCGGACATCGTTTTCAACGGCGGAAACAACATCATTGAGCTGGCTGCAAAATCCGGAAAGGTAGCAGACCTGACTCCTTATCTGGACGCAGATCCGGAGTGGAAATCCCTGTTTGATGACACTTCCCTGGAATTCAATACTGTAGACGGCAAGATCTACGGCATCCCGGTTTCCAAAGAGGTTTCCTATATCTACTACAACAAAGAACTGTTTGAGCAGGCTGGAATCGAAGCACCGGAAGTTGCTTATGCAACCTGGGATGAGTTCTTCGAAGCATGCGACAAGTTAAAAGAAGCAGGAATCACCCCGATCGGAATGGACAGTGCGGACTCCGGCTGGCTGACCAACCTTTGGATGAGCGCCCTGATCGGAACCAACGGAGAGGCTGGAAATGAGTGGATGAACACCATGTATCCAACAGACTACAATACACCGGAAGTAATCGCAGCAGCTGAGAACATCCAGAAAATGTTCCAGAACTACACAACACCGGATGCAGTTGGCGGCAAATACGATCCGATGGCAACCCACTTCTTCAACGGTGAAGTTGCAATGTTCCCGAATGGACCATGGATGATCCCGGATTTCTCCGAAACAGAGAAAGCACCGGAAGGCTTCTATGACAAAGTCGGCATCATGCTTCTTCCTGGAAACGGAATGGAAATGGTTCCAACACCTGGCGACATGGTAGGCGCTACCGATCCTGCAAAAATTGAGGCAGCAGTTGCATTCCTGAAATTTGAAACCACACCGGAAAACCAGATCAAAGCTCTGGAAATGACCGGATTACAGCCTGTATCTGACAATCTTGAGATCCCGGATACACTTTCCGAAAGTGATCCTCTGATGGCACAGGCACTTGAGATCCAGGGCAAAGCAGACGTGACTTACGGACAGAATCAGGCATACTGGTATCAGAACACAATCGATACATTCTCAACAGAGCTTCCGGAACTGGCATATGGAAACATCACAGCAGAAGAGTTCTGCACAAAACTGTCAGAAGCGGCAGCAAAGAATCTGGAATAATGTAAAAGGCCTGTCACCTGATACAGCTTTGGTGACAGGCTGTTTTTATGGGGAGAAAAAATGAATACGAAAAATAAAAAAATATGGATTTTCCTGTTTACCATTCCCTGCATGATTTTGTTCGCGCTTGTGTATGCGGCTCCAATCATCACGGTTTTTTACACCTCTCTGTGTGATTATACAGCATTTAGCGCACCTGCCTTTCAGGGAATCAAAAACTTCATTACAATTTTTAGCGACAGTGATTTTATCTGTTCCATCCGAAATACCCTTCTGTGGGTAGTGCTGCAGTCTACTCTTCACGTAGGCGTAGGTCTTGCCATGGCCCTTGTTCTTCGAAGAAAGCCAAAGGGCTGGAAAATCGCAAGAACTGCTTACATGATCCCGAATATCATTCCTACAGCGGCAACCGGCGTGATGTTTACCTTGCTCTTGAATCCTATGTTTGGAATTGTGAAGCCTGTTCTGGATTTCTTTGGCGTGAACTATGCCATGGTTCCAAACCTGTTCGGAAATTCCAGATATGCATTCTGGACCGTAACCGCAACCTGGATTTTCTACTCTGGATTTAACACCATTATTTTCCTGGCAGAGATGGGGGCTGTGAGCAAGGAAATTTATGAGGCAGCAGCCATTGACGGCGCAACGCCCTGGCAGGCAGACCGTTATATCACCTTGCCCCTGATGAGAAATGTATGCGGAACCTGCGTAACCCTTGCCAGTGTTGCCATGGTTTCCCAGTTCGATATTATTTACATGACCACAAAGGGCGGCCCGGGAACGTCTACCCTGAACCTGCCTATTTACCTGTATAAAGCAGCAACCCTGGAAAACAATTATGGAAAAGCAAACGCAGTGGGCGTGGTTCAGATCATCATCGGAATTACCCTGGTTATTCTGATCAAAGGTCTGTTCCGTGAGAAAAAGGAGGCGGCATAATGAGAAAAACAAGCAAAGTGAAAAACGGGATCGCGTCCTTTTTCAAGTATTTCTTTATGATCCTGCTGATCTTTATTTCCCTGGCACCCATCGTGTGGGCGTTTATCAGTTCCTTTAAATCCTATGCGGAAATCAACTCCTCCGCATTGTCCTGGCCGTCCAGATTCAGTTTGGATAACTACAAGGCAGCTCTTCAGTATGCGCCGATCCTGAAATATTTCATGAACAGCGTGATCATTGTAGGCGTCAGCGTGCTGGTGACAGTGGCACTGGTTGCCATGTGTGCCTACGTGATTTCCAGATTTCAGTTTAAGCTGAAAACCCTGATCGTGCTTTTGATCTCCGCATCCTTAATGCTTCCGGCACAGGCGATTTCCCAGCCGCTGTTTGCCATTTTCCAGAAGCTTGGGATTTTTGATACAAAGCTGGGCCTGATCATTGTGTACTCTGCAATGGGAATTCCAATGTCCTTCTTTGTTATGGTCAGCTATTACAAAACCATTTCTACAGCACTGGAAGAATCCGCTTATATTGACGGGGCAACTTTTATCCAGACCTTTTTGCATATTATTCTGCCTCTGGCAAAGCCGGGACTTGTGACCATTGCTATGATCCAGTTTATCAACATCTGGAATGAGTTCTACTTTGCATTGATGCTTACAAGCGGCGACCGTGCCAGAACTGTGCCGATTGCGCTGAACTATTATATGGGAACCTTTGCAAACAACTATTCCGCGCTGTTTGCGGCGGTTGTGATGACGGTACTTCCTACCATTATTTTGTTTATTCTGCTGCAGAGACAGGTTATGGAGAGCCTGACTGCAGGAGCTGTGAAAGGATGAGAATATGGATATCAATAAGAAACCAATTTACCCGGTAGAGCCGTGGAACATTACAGAGACAGAATTTTCCATGGAGACCAACTACCGCAATGAGACAACCTTTGCACTTTCCAACGGATACATTGGAACCCGCGGTACCTTCGAGGAAGGATATGATTTTTCCGTGGATGAAGGTCTGGAAGGAAACTTTATCAACGGATTTTATGAGAGTGTGGATATTCCTTATGGAGAGTGGAATTACGGTTTTCCAACCAAAAGCCAGTCCCTTCTGAACCTGCCGGATTTGAAGAAAACGGAAATTTATGGGGACGGCGAGCTGTTCGACATGCGAACCGGCAAGGTGGAGGATTACAGCCGTGTCCTTCATATGCAGGACGGATATGTGGAAAGAAAGCTGACCTGGACTTCACCAAAGGGGAAAAAGCTGCAGCTTGTGATGAAGCGCTTTGTTTCCCTGGTGCACAAAAACCGGATGTACCAGCAGATCCAGATTACGCCTGTGAATTTTTCTGGGGAGCTCCGCATTTGTTCCCATCTGAATGGAGATGTGGAGAATCATACCAGAAAGACCAATCCTCTGATCGGTTACGGTCCTTTTGGAAGCAGACTGCATATGGACAAGCTTCAGGCTGAGGATGGGGTGCTGTATTACGAGGGCACGACCCTGCAGAGCGGCATGACAATGGCATGCGCAAGTGAATACAAAATAGCAGGAGCCGGGGAGATTGTGACTGTTTTTGGCACAGACGAAGAGAAACGGCATGCTGTGTGTGAAAGCAGAATGGAGGTTCCGGAAAATACCACCATTACCTGCGAGAAATTTATGGTTTATACTTCCAGCCAGGATATGGAAGCTGGCAAGCTGGAAGGATTTGCAAAGAAGGAACTGAAAGAAGCTGTTGAGGGCGGATGGCAGAAAGAGTTTGAGGCCCAGCAGGCGAAAATCCATGAGTTCTGGGAGATTTCCGATGTGCAGATCTATGATGACGAGGCACTTCAGCAGGGAATCCGCTTCAACCTGTTTCATATTATGCAGTCCGCCGGAAGAGACGGACGCACCGGAATGGGCGCAAAGGGACTTTCCGGGGAAGGCTATGAGGGACATTATTTCTGGGATACGGAAATGTATGTGCTGCCGGTATTTGTTTACACGGCACCGGAGCTGGCAAAGAAGCTTCTGGAATATCGTTTCCGCACTCTGGATCAGGCCCGTGACCGTGCAAAGGTTCTGGGACATCCAAAGGGAGCCTTATATCCATGGCGTACCATTAACGGAGAAGAAGCTTCCACCTATTTCCCACTTGGAACGGCACAGTATCATATTAATGCGGACATTGCCTATGCGTTCTGGCTGTATGTAAGCGTGACCGGGGATCTGGAGTTTTTCAAGGACATGGCAGCTGAGGTGCTTGTGGAAACCGCAAGAGTCTGGGCGGATGTGGGATATTTTGCAGAGTGCAGGGGCGGAAAATACTGCATCTGCGCAGTGACCGGACCGGATGAGTACAACGCCATTACAGACAACAATTTCTATACCAACCTGATGGGAAGGGAAAATATCCGCTATGCACTGAAGGCTCTGGAGATGCTAAAGGAAGCCGGAGCGGATGTGTATGAGGCATTTGTTTCCAGAATGGGAATTACAGAGGAGGAAACTGCATACTGGGAAAAAATTGTGGAGAACATGTATTTTCCATATGATGAAAACCGTCAAGTGTATGCCCTGGATGACCGTTTTATGATGCTTCGCCCATGGGATGATTCCAGAATCCCGCTGGAGAAGAGACATCTTCTGTATGAGAACTATCATCCGTTGTTTGTCTACAGACAGAGAATGTGCAAGCAGGCGGACGCGATTTTTGGACTTTATCTGCACAGCAACTTTTTCAGTAAGGAAGAGTTGAAGCGAAACTATGATTTTTATCAGGAAGTGACCCTGCATCATTCTTCCCTTTCCAACTGCGTATTTGGAATGCTGGCGTGCCAGATTGGATATTATGATGAGGCTTATGAATATTTTGCACAGTCTGCCAGAATGGATCTGGATGACTATCATGATAATTTCTATGCCGGTATCCATGCGGCCAACATGGCGGGAACCTGGCAGGCGATTATCAATGGATTTGCAGGCGTGCGCGTAAACGGCGGCGGGCTGGAACTGCACCCGTATGTACCGGAAAAGTGGAATGGTATGCAGTTTCACCTTCTGTACCGTGGAAGAAAGCTGAAGATTCAGCTGACCCATGAAAAGACAAGGGTGGAACTGGCGGCAGGAGATGCTGTCACATTGAAGCTGAACGAGAAGGAAATACATCTGGAACCAGGAGAGGGAAGTGTTTATGAAGAAGAAATATAAAGGAATCTTTTTTGACTGGGACGGTACTGCTGTCCTCAGCCGAAAAGCTCCTGTGGAGGAGATTGTGAAGGCTATGGGACCACTTCTGGATCAGAAGGTGAATCTGGTGATCGTAAGCGGAACTACCATGGAAAATATTGCAGGGGGAAAGCTTGATTCGTATTTTACAAAGGAGCAGCTGGAGCATCTGTATCTTGGCCTTGGAAGAGGGGCTTTTAATTACAGATATGAAAATGGACAGGAGATTGTTTTCTCAGACATGCTTCCGGACAGGAAACTGCTCAGTGATATTCACAGGATCTGTTTTGACATTCACATGGAGCTTCTGGAAAAATACGGAATGAACACGGACATTGTATTTTCCAGACCGAATTACTGTAAGATCGACCTGATGGTGGAGAACCAGAGGGGGGATAACCTGTTTATGCAGGAGAACGAGCTGGATCTGCTGAAGGACTGCCTGAAAAAGCATGGGGTAGAAGGCGGCCTGCAGGGGCTTCTGGATATTTCAGAGGCAGCAGGAGCGCGATATGGGATTACTGTGAAGCCTACCTGTGATGCCAAATACCTGGAGGTTGGAATTTCCAGCAAAAGCGATAATGTGGACCGGATTCTGGAGTATCTGGAGGAGAAAGAGGGAATCAGCCCGCAGGAGTGCAGCTTCTGGGGAGATGAGTATGTGGGAATTGAGGAAGGCATTTACGGAAGCGACAGCTTTATGAAGACTGGGAAAACGGCGGATGGAGAGTTCTTTGATGTGTCTGAGGTTCCGGGAAAACGTCCCGAAGGCGTGGTGCAGCTTGGCGGGGGCGTAGAGAGGTTTCTGGAATTTTTGAAAGAGCAGGCACAGATTGAATAGGAGATTGCGGGGAAAGGGCTTAGAGCTGATGAATGGTTTTGATTAGGCTATTGTCTGCGGATGCAGATTGTGTGATTGTATGATAGAAAAAATACCCGATGGAGAGAATTGGTTAATAAACTAAGCTCTTCATCGGGTATTTGCAGTTATGAATTTATTTTACAGAAGCCTGTCTGCCAAATAAGGTATTCTTGTATTTGGAAAGTGCAGTGAGAAGCACCATACCAAAGATTCCGCAGGATACCACTTCACCAGCGCCTACTGTAAGCATCATAAGCGGGATGGGAAGGTTGGTTCCATATCCGTAGCGAAGTACGAATGGTACCAGAACTGCGTTTGCTACAATCGGCGGAACCGGGGCAAGCCATTTGCTGCTGTTACGAAGCTTGTAGGTAAATACAGCTCCGATGAGGGTGGCAATACTTCCGAATGCAATATCCAGAGGAATGGCACCGCCAAGCAGATTGGCAAGGATGCAGCCTACAAAAAGACCGGGGATGGCAGCTGGTGTGAAGTATGGAAGAATGGTCAGGGCTTCGGAAATTCGGACCTGGATCTCTCCATAGCTAAACGGTGCGAACACCAGTGTCAGTACAACATAGACAGCCGCGATCAGCGCTGCCTGCACCAGAAACAGGGTACTTTTGTTTTTCATATTCATTTGTCTCCTTTAGTTTTGTTTTACGAGTGGAAGGTCACGAACACTCGATTCATTTTCGCGCGGCTTTTGGTCAAGCGGCCATGCTTGCATGGACATTTGACGAATGCCGCGGAGGCATATACCGGAAGGTATATGGCCTACGCCGGGAATCGGCGGAAAAGCCTATAAGACCTTGGTTTTGAGGGCTTTTCAACGGGCATGAGTATAGCATATTTGGGGGAGGAATGCAAGGGAAAATAATGGGCGTACCCACATTTTGTCCACAATGATGCGTCCATGACAAAATTCCAGACATCGTCTGGAATTTTGGGTGGATGTAAGTTATTTCTCGGCATCCGCCAGATTCTTCTTCAGTTCAATCATCTTGTCACGCAGCTCGGCGGCCTGCTCGAAGTTCAGGTCTGCGGCAGCCTGGCGCATCTGCTTCTCCAGCTGGGAAATCAGATTCTTCAGCTCTTTTTTGCTCATGGATTCCGGATCCTTCTTCAGCTTCACCTCTGTTTCTGCAACAGCCTTGGAAACGGCAATCAGGTCACGGACCGCTTTCTTGATGGTAGTAGGTGTGATACCGTGCTCCTCATTATAAGCTTCCTGGATTTCCCGTCGGCGGTTGGTTTCTTCAATGGCGTTTCGCATGGAGTCCGTCATCACATCTGCGTACATAATAACATGGCCATTACTGTTTCGGGCAGCACGTCCAATGGTCTGGATCAGGGAAGTTTCGGAACGGAGAAAGCCTTCCTTGTCCGCATCCAGAATAGCGACTAAAGTGATTTCCGGAATATCAAGTCCCTCTCGCAGCAGGTTGATTCCAACCAGCACGTCAAATACGTCCAGACGCATATCGCGGATAATTTCCGCACGTTCCAGAGTATCAATATCCGAATGAAGATAGCGGACACGGATTCCTACATCCTTCATATACTGAGTCAGATCTTCAGCCATTCTCTTGGTAAGAGTGGTAATAAGCACCTTGTTTTTCTTAGCAGTTTCTTTGTTGACTTCGGAAATCAGGTCATCGATTTGACCCTCTACAGGGCGAACCTCCACCTTAGGATCCAAAAGTCCGGTAGGACGGATGATCTGCTCTGCACGGAGAAGCTCGTGGTCATATTCGTAGTCACCGGGAGTGGCAGACACAAACAGAACCTGGTCCAGCTTATTTTCAAATTCCTCAAAGCTAAGAGGACGGTTGTCCTTGGCAGAGGGAAGACGAAAGCCGTAATCTACCAGTGTCTGCTTCCGGTTCTGGTCACCTGCATACATGGCGCCTACCTGTGGAACGGTCTTATGGGACTCATCAATAATAAGGAGAAAATCATCCCCGAAATAGTCCAGAAGAGTGTAAGGGGGCTGCCCCGGCTCCAGACCGGAAAGATGACGGGAATAGTTCTCAATGCCGGAACAGAATCCGGTTTCCTTCATCATTTCAATATCAAAGTTGGTACGCTCAGAAATTCGCTGGGCTTCTATCAGCTTGTCCTCGCTTTTGAAATAATCTACCCGTTCCTTTAATTCTTCCTCAATGGCAATTGCCGCCTTCTGGATTTGCTCCGCAGGCACAACATAATGGGATGCCGGGAAAATACCGATATGTGCAAGCTGGCACTTGATTTCCCCGGTAAGCACATCAATTTCCGAAATCCGGTCGATCTCATCTCCGAAAAATTCCACCCGCACAGCCGTATCAGAACTGTTGGCCGGAAAAATCTCCAGAGTGTCCCCGCGGACACGGAAGGTGCTTCGGTGAAAATCCATCTCATTGCGGGTGTACTGAATGTCGATCAGTTCTCGGATGACCTCATCCCTGTCCTTGGTCATGCCCGGACGAAGCGAGATCATCATGTCCTGAAATTCCTGTGGAGAACCCAGTCCGTAAATACAGGATACGGAGGAGATGATGATAACGTCCTTGCGCTCAGACATGGCAGCAGTGGCAGAGAGCCTGAGCTTGTCGATCTCGTCATTGATGGCAGAGTCCTTGGCAATGTAGGTGTCCGAGGATGGCACATATGCTTCCGGCTGGTAATAATCGTAATAGGAGACGAAATACTCCACCGCATTCTCCGGGAAAAACTCCTTAAATTCCCCATAAAGCTGCGCCGCCAGCGTCTTATTGTGCGCCAGGATCAGAGTAGGCTTATTCAGCTGCGCAATAACATTCGCCATGGTAAACGTCTTACCAGACCCCGTCACCCCCAGCAAAGTCTCGAACTGATTTCCCTCCTTAAATCCCTTCACCAGTTCCGCAATCGCCTGCGGCTGATCCCCAGTTGGCTTGTATTCCGAATGCAATTCAAAATGATCCATAGTTTTCTCCTGATCTTTTCCTGAAAAAATAACAGTATATTTCCTTTAGTATAACTATGTCTGCATTATATCATTCCCAATAAAAAAAGTACAGAACAATCCGAATGTTTGTTCTGTACTTTTTTTTATTATAACCAGTTTACCTTCGTTTCTCAATCACTATTTTCCATGTATTAATTTTATTACTTTCTTTGACGAATTTTGTTCACCGTTATAGTAAATTCATTTTTTAACGTTACATTGTTCCTTAGTTTGAACTACCGAGAATAACTCGACAGTTGCACTTTCATCCCCCTCACGGACAGCTTTCCCTCTTCGCAAGATAATAGGGCAGGGACAGCTTCATGGGGAGGGTGTGGCCGTTGTTGATGCGGTCGATGAGGAGCTTGGCGGTCATGCGGCCCATTTCTTCGATGGGGATGTGCATAGTGGTAAGCATGGGAGAAATATACTGTGCGATGTCAATATCATCCATGCTGATCACCGCGATATCATTTGGAATGTGATAGCCGCATTCCTTGATAGCCCGGATGGCACCGATGGCGGTAATGTCATTCATGCAGAAAAAAGCAGTCACCTTGGAAGAACGTTTCAGAACCTGGCGAGCACCCTGATAGCCGCCCTCAGAAGAACCGGGCACATTGGCAATCACATTTTTGTCAAAGGCAATGTGATGATCCGCCAGGGTATTGCAGTAAGCCTGATAGCGGATCTCGTTGCAGGTCTCCCCAATATAGCCGATTTTTTCATGTCCCAGGGAAATCAGATGGCGCACAGCATCAGCGGCAATAGCATTGCCGTCGCAGATCACCTGATCCCAGCTTGCATCCAGAGGGTTAAGACCGGTATAGATCACCTTGCGGAAATGTTCCTTCATAAATTTCATGGTAGCCGCATCGCATCGTCCCAGAATGGCAACTCCGTCCACCTCATTTTTCTCAATCTGCTCGCAAACAGAAGGAGTGTGGATATCCAGAGCAGAAAAAGAGTACTTCACCACATAGCCTTCCCTGCGGGCTTCCTGCTCAATGCTTCTAGTCAGCGCCGAGAAAAAAGCATCATTCTGTGCATCCTGGCTGCGGGCATAAAGACAGGCAATAGAAGGAGAAGTTGTTTTCTTCACAGGAACTTTCTGCTTCAGGGTCTGGGCAGAGGTATTAGGCGCATAGCCGCCTGCCCGTGCGATTTTCCATATTTTGTCCTGCAGCTCCTTGCTTGCGGCTTTGGTGGAGTTGCCATTGATGATTCTGGAAACTGTGGAAATGGAAACTCCCGCTTCCCTGGCGATATCTTTTAATGTCATATTATTCTGTCAGGCCTTTCTTCAAAAAGATCTTCTGGATGGCAAGGGCACAGGCCCCTGTAGCACCGTCCAGGGTATCAAATGGGCAAATCTCGAAATTTTTTACATAGTCATTTTCCACAAAGGTAAGTTGCTGTGTGAGAATGCTGCTGAGTTCGGAATGAACCAGCGGGTGGGAAAAAAGCTGTCCGTGCAGGTATATTTTTTCCGGATTATTCAGGATCGCAATGTTGGAGATGGCGATTCCCAGATACTTCAGCGCATTGGAAACAATGGTGCACACCGCTTCATCCCCAAGGGAGTAAGCCGCAGCAATAGTTTCTGTGGTAATTTCCTCCGGAGAGGAGACCAGTCTGTGGAGAATCCCGAAGCTGTCCAGCTGGTACAGCTGCCGGGTGTTTTTGATCAGCCAGGACTCGCTGGCAACAGTCTGAAGGCAGCCCTGCTTGCCGCATTCACAGCGCAGTCCGTTGGGGTTGGCAATGATGTGTCCAATCTCCCCGGAGATAAAGGTATGTCCGGTAAAAAGACTGCCATCCACAATATTGGCACAAAACATGCCCGCACCCACATGGAAAAAGGCAAAATTCTCCGGGGTGTAATCCGGGTGGAAAAGGTACTGTCCAAGGGCCATACAGCGCACATTGTTTTCAAATACAACAGGTAGGGAAAAGGCATCCCGGATCTTATTGGCATCAAAGGTCTGCCAGATATTGCTGCTGTTGATCACAAAGGTGCCCTTTTCGGTTACATGGCCGGGAACCCCGATCCCGATTCCGCAAAAAGAATCAAGGGGAATGCCGCAGTCCTTTAAAACCATCTGAAGAACCTGGATAATGGTTTCCGTGATGGTAAGGCTTAAGTTTTCAGAATAAGGAATCTGATACTGGTAGAGAACCTTTCCCTTTAAATTTGTAACGCATGCAGTCAGCGTTTTTTTGGTAAATTCCAGTCCGAGGGCAGCTGCGTATTCCGGACGGATATCAAGAGACACACGCTTTCGTCCGGCAGAGGAGGAATCCTCCAGGTCATGTCCTGCTTCAAAAACCAGCTGCTCCTGCTGAAGCTGGAAAATGGTGTGGCTGACGGTGGCAGGCGTGATACCTGTAAGCTGTGCAATTCCGGTTCTGGAAATGGAAGGATTGCGGAAAATACATGCAAGAATTCGTTCTCGGTTGGTGAGCTTGGAATTGGAAGTCTGATACATAATTTTCTCCCTCTGAATTTTTGATAGTGCCAGTCTTAATTTTGGGACGTCCGTTCTTCCGGCAGGGAAAATCCGGTATAGCGGTGTGCAACCTCCTGAATCCGGTATACGTCCAGATAAGGCTGGATAAAATCTTCTTTTTTCCGTACAAAATCTGCAAAAAGGCTGAATTTCTCATCAGCTGCATCCGCGTCACCGGATGCCAGAGAAACCAGTGCATCTGTAAGCAAAAGCACATATTCCCTGTGAAAAGTCAGCAGCTTTTGGAAGCGGTCCGAAATCTGATGGCTGTCTTTGGCGCGATTTAAAAGGTCTTCTGCTGTGCCGGACACGTAATCAGAAAGCTGCTGGTATTTCCAGGCAGCAGCAGGATTGGTTCTGGGACCGATGTGATTAAAGTAATCGCAGTCTGACAGCTGGGAAATCCGGGTTAGGTATTCTTTGACTTCATCAGCCATGGAACCGTAGGCTGCCTGGAAATATTCATCCATAAGGGAATCAAAGCTTTCTTCTGTGTCAAGGGTCAGATATCCCATTACATAATTGGGAAGTCCGTTTGGAAGGAATGCACGTAGCTCCTGGCAGCTGATATAGCCATCCAGATGGAGGTTTTTTACATGATGAATGTCCCCTGCAAGTACTTTGCTGATGGAAACATAGCCGAAATCCCCATAGTGGGCACGGCCAAGAGGGTAGTCGTAAACCAGGCTGTTCCCGTCAAAAATTTTCTGCCATTTTGCGAGAAAGGTAAGGTTTTCCTCAATGGTGACAGGAAGAACCATCTGGTTGCGCCTGTATTCCGAAATGGGAACCTCCTGGATCCTGTCCGGATAGGATTCCCGGAAGGTACGGCTGATGGGAGCAAACATGAGGACAAAACGGTCCGGATTCTGGAACCGTTCCTTTACAGGCGGATACAGCAACTCCTGATAAAGAAGGAACACAAGCTTGCAGTCCAGATGTTCTTGGGTAAGGCGCTGGTCAATCAAGTTTAAAAGATGTACATACTGATCCGACAAAGTGGTTTTCCGGCAGCTTTCGCATTCGCAGATATGGTTGTATTCATCTGCCAGCCAGATGTGCAGATAATCTGTGTCCGGGTGCTCCTTTACATAATCAACCACTGTATTGCAGAAACGGTCGATGGCTTCCGGGTCAGAGTAGCATAGATTGGTATTCATGGGAATACGGTCGATGTATTCTCTTTTTCCATTGACCATGGCAAGAAGCCTTTGAACCTTAGGGGAAGGCTCTGCTTTTTCCGGCACCCATCCTATAGAAGGCAGCCCGATGGCTTCGCAGGTCCATCCATGTCCGGCGGCGTGGAGGAGAAGAGAACGCTTTTTCATAGCTTCATGCATTTTTTTGTAGCAGTCCTGCAGGAATGCTTCCGTGAGTTCCATGGGATCCTTTGTTGGATTCAGGGTATGATGATACCATCTTTCCAGAAAAATATAGGGCTCTTTAAATTGAAGAAAGAAGCTGTTGAATCCAAGCTTGGGAAGCCAGTCAATAAAATCCAGAACATTTTCAAGAGAGTCAGCCCCCTCAATGCAGACGCCTCTGTGGCGCAGGGAGGCTCTGTGTGAGTAAGAACAGGTCAGGTCTGCAAGGGAAAGCTGATGGGGCATAACGGTTTCATCCGGCAAAAGAAAACGGTAGCCAAGCCTGCGGAGAAATGCATACATACCAAGAAGCACGCTTCGCGGATTGCTTCCCTGAATGCTTCCTTTTCCATTGGAAAGAGAAATCAAAAACAGGTCATCGGCTCTGGAATCCAGACCGGATGAAAGCTCCGGATCCAGATCCGTGTTTAGATGGATGGTGCAGTCATTGGCAGCAGAACTCTCCGAAGCATGGGAAAAGGCGAATGCAGAATTGACTGCCTTTAAATAACGCTCCAGCTCCGCAGCTGCAAAAGAGATGGTTTCGCAGTCCGGGGAATAACATAAGGTGATTGTGCTCATAATTCAATATCCTTCCTCAAAGAATCATAACAATGTTTAATTATTTATATTATATAAAAAATAAAAGAAAAAGAAAATATAAAAAACTACTAAAATAGATATGCAGAATATAGCATATATAACTAATTAAATATAAATTTACAGAAAATAATGGAGAATAAACCGAAATATAAAACACAAAACGAGATAAGTACACAAATGAATTAAATTTATAAATAAAACAAATAAAAAAATCACCTTGCAATTCCTGCAGAATTAAAAAAATAAGTACAAAATGTTTAATGAAAAACAGGAAAACCAATGAAAAATAAACATAAATGTTAAAAAAATAACGCATAAACAATTTTGATTGTACAAAATAAATAAAATTTACACAAACGTTTGCCTACAGGAAAATCAAGGGTTTGCGTAAAAATTACGAAAAATCCAGTTTGACAAAACATGCTATTTTTTATATATTGCAATTAACACATGTGAACGAAAAAAGACTGAAAAAACAAAGAACGAAAATGGAGGTTAGAGAACATGAAAAAGAAGAAATCCGTGATCAGCAATAAGGTATGGCTGCTGATTTCGTTTCTGGCTGCAATGCTTGTATGGTATCTGCTGTCCCTTGGAAAGGCTACCGGACGAAGCTTTCCATTTGCGGACAAGGTAGTTCCTTCCGTGAAGACCATGATCGACAGAGGCGCGTTCTTCAAGGATATTGCAAGCAGTATGTCATGCGTGGGAGCAGGATTTGGTCTTGGCTTTATCACATCCCTTCCGGTTGCTTTTCTGATGGCATGGTACACACCGGTTCAGAAGATCATCGAGCCATGGATCAATTTTATCCGTAACATTCCGGCTCTGGCATATGCGCCGCTTCTGGTCATTACATTCGGTGTTGGACAGAAGCCAGCAATCATCCTGATCTGGATCTGCACCTTTATGACTATGAGTATTACCATTTATCAGGGAATCCGAAACATTGACGTAACCCTGATCAAGGCTGCAAGAGTGCTTGGAGCCAACGATTTCCAGATTTTTACCAAGATTATCTGTCCGGCAACTGTTCCATTTATTATCACCGCTGTCAGACTTGGACTTGGAGCAGCCCTTACTACTTTGCTTGCAGCAGAGTCTACAGGAGCACAGGCTGGTATCGGAATGAGAATCCGTTCTCTTTCCAATTCCTTTGAATCTGCACCAATGCTGATGTACATCATCTTGCTTGGTATCATTGGACTTATTTTAGTAAAGGTTGTTGACATTATAGAGAGGAAGTTAACGAGATGGCAGGAGACAATAAATCAGTAAAGCTGAAAATTGACAATGTATATAAGGAGTACGATACCTCCAAGGGCAAGATGATCGCATTAAACGGCGTTAATCTCGACATTGCGGAAAATGAGTTTATCTGCGTAGTCGGCCCGTCCGGCTGCGGCAAGTCCACAATGCTGAATATTATCGCAGGACTTTTAGAGCCTACCAGCGGAAACGTATACCTGGACGGCAAACCCATTGAGGGAACCGGAGTAGAACGAGGAGTTGTATTTCAGCAGTATGCACTTTTCCCATGGAGAACCGTAATTAAAAATGTTATGTTCGGACTGGAAATGAAAAAGGTTCCCAAGGATCAGGCAGAGCAGATTGCAAGAAAATACATCAAGTCAGTTGGCCTGGAAGGGTTTGAGCATTCCTATCCAAAGGAGCTGTCAGGAGGTATGAAGCAGCGTGTGGCAATTGCAAGAGCTTATGCAGCCAACCCGGAAGTGCTTCTTCTGGATGAGCCGTTTGGAGCACTGGATGCACAGACCAGGGTACAGCTTCAGACAGAGCTTCTGAATACCTGGGAACAGGAGAAGAAGACCTGCTTCTTTATTACACACGATGTAGACGAGGCAATCATTCTTGCACAGCGTGTTGTAATCATGAGTGCCCGCCCGGGACGAATCAAGAAGATCGTGAACATTGACATTCCTTATCCGAGAACACAGGAAACCAAATCCGATCCAAGATTCCTGGAACTCAAAGCAGAAATCTGGAACGAGGTTTACAAAGAGTTCCTTGAGGTAAGAAAGTAAATAAGAAAATTAAAAAAAGGAAAATAAAAAAGGAGGATATTTTATATGAAAGGATTCTTTAAGAAAGCAGCAGCGTTACTTATGGCAGGTCTTATGGCTGGATCTATGGCAGCTGTACCGGCATTTGCAGAAGAGGCAGAGGATGCTGCACCGGAGAAAGTGGAACTGAACGTTGCTTACATGCCGAACTACGCATCCCTGTGGTCTGTTCTTACAGGAATGGACAAAGGATACTTCGAAGAAGAAGGCATTGAGATCAAGCTCTGGGAGTTTGCAGATGGTCCTTCTGAGATCGCAGCAATGGAGGGCGGAAGCATTGACCTTGCTTATATCGGACATGGAGCTCATAAGCTTTGCATCAAGGGACAGGCTGAGATCTTTGCACCAAGCTCTGTACACAGCACAGACCGTGTGATCGTTCTTCCTTCCTCAGATGTAACTTCTACAGATGATCTTGCAAACTTAAAAGGCAAGAAAGTAGCGTACACAGCAGGTTCTTCTTCTGAGACCGCATTAAACGGCGCTCTTGCAGTAGCAGGCCTTACAATTGATGACATTGACGCATACGAAATGGATGCAACCAACATGGTAGCAGCTATGGCATCCGGTTCTGTAGATGCATGCTTCGCATGGAACCCATACAGCAACCAGATTCTTGAGAACAACGAAGATGCAGTTGAATTAGAGTTCGCAACAAACTCTGTAAACCTTTCCAGCTGGATCTGCCTGCCAAGCTATGCAGAAGAGAACCAGGATATTCTGTTAAGATTCAGCAGAGCTCTTTACAAAGCTATGGAATTCTCATCACAGCCTGAGAACTGGGAATATGCAGTTGGTCTTTACGCAAAACAGTGTGCAAAAGATGTAGACGCATGCATGGTTGAGACAAACGACGCAACCTGGTTCAGCGCAGACGATATTAGAACTGGTCTGGAAGATGGAACAATTTCCGATTACTATCAGAGACAGCAGCAGATGTTCATCGACAGCGGTGATGTAGAGGAAGAGGTTCCGCTTGAGAACTATGTAATGTTTGACTTAATGAAGGAAGCATTAGCTGAATAATATTTTAGGAAGGAATGAACCCTGTGGAACTGCGAAAGTTTGTTCCGCAGGGTTTCATTTTTTCAATGGCAATATCTCACAGAAAAAGAAAGAGGTAATTATGAGACACGAATATTATTACTATAACAAAGAAGAATTACTGAAAAATCCCAAAATCCCGCTGATCGTAATGGAAGACAATCCTGCCGTATTTCGCTCCATGGCAGAGGAAATGGTGGAAGAAATCAAACGGAAAAATGCTCTTGGAGAGAAAACGGTATTTATCTGCCCGGTTGGCCCGGTTGGCCAGTATCCTTATTTTGTAGAAATGGTCAATGAGCAGAATATCAGTCTGAAAGATGTATGGTTCATCAATATGGATGAGTATCTTACCGATGACAAAAAGTGGGTTCCAAAGGACCATCCTTTAAGCTTCCGCGGATTTATGGACAGGACTGTTTATACAAAGATCAAACCGGAGCTGGTGATGCCAGAGGAGCAGAGAGTTTTCCCGGATCCGGAAAATTTAGGCCATATTGAGGATGTGATCCAGCAGCTTGGCGGTGTAGACATCTGCTTTGGCGGAATTGGAATCAACGGACATGTAGCTTTTAATGAAGCTTCTGATACCATGAGCCCGGAAGAATTTCTGGCACAGCACACAAGAGTACTGGAGATTTCCAGGGAGACAAGAGCTGTCAATTCTATCGGAGATCTGAACGGTGCCCTGGATGACATGCCTCATTACTGTATTACAATTGGAATTTATGAGATCGCACATGCAAGAAAAATCCGTCTTGGCTGCTTCCGCGACTGGCACAGAAGTGTGGTAAGACATGCCGCATACGGCGAAAAGACAGCACATTTTCCGGTCAGCCTTCTTCAGGATCACCCGGATATTAATCTGAAATTCACAGAATTTGTAGCAAATCTGCCGGAATAAAGCAAAGAAAGAGTGGAGGCGAAATATGACCTGGTACCTTGTAAACGGCGATGTGTATATGGAGCATCGCTTTCTGAAAAAAACATTAAAGCTGGAAGAGGGACGTATTTTTGTCCTTCCACCAGATACCCGTCCGGAAGAAGGAGCGCACATCTACAATGCAGCCGGGAAAAAAATCGTCCCAGGCTTTATTGATGTACATACCCACGGCGCAGTTGGCGTGGACGTCAATGCCGCAACCGCAGAGGATTATGAGAAAATCTGCCGTTTCGCAGCAGGAAATGGAACCACCTCCTGGCTGTGCTCTGTGCTTACGGATACAAAGGAACAGACCTGCCGCTGTATTGATGAGTTCAAAAAACACCAGCAAATGGAACAAAAAGGAGCCAATCTTCTGGGCATCCATCTGGAAGGCCCGTTTTTGTCCAGCGAGTATAAAGGCGCTATGCCGGAGTATCTTCTGCAGAAGGCGAATCTTCCTCTTCTGAAGGAATATCAGCAGCGCGCAGAAGGTGCGATCCGCTACATTACAGTTTCCCCGGAGGTAGAGGGAATTCCGGATATGATCCCGGAAATACGAAAGCTTGGAATTACAGTAGCCATCGGCCATTCCGGCGCAGATTATGAAACCAGCTGGGATGCCATAAGAAAGGGGGCGCAGAGCTGTACCCACACCTTTAACGCCATGAAGCTTCTCCATCAGCATTTTCCTGCAATCATGGGAGCAGCGCTGGAGTCGGATATTTACTGCGAGGCAATCTGCGACGGCAGACATCTTCATCCGGGAACTGTAAGGCTTCTTTTGAAGGTGAAGGGTCTGGACCGTGTGGTTGCCATCACGGATTCCATTATGGCAGCCGGTCTTCCAGATGGAAAATACAAGCTTGGGGTCAATGATGTGGTAGTGGAAGACGGAGATGCCAAGCTGGCAGAAAACGGCGTCCGGGCAGGAAGTACCCTGACCCAGAATGTTGCCCTTAAGAATCTTCTGAAGTTTACAGGAAAGAGCCTGGAAGAAATCCTTCCCCTTCTTACGGAAAACCCGGCAAACCTGATCAAAATTGCAGACCATAAAGGCTTTATTGCAGATGGAATGGACGCGGATCTTGTGGTGCTGGATCCGGATTTTGAAGTTTTTGATACCTTCGTAGGCGGAAGAAAAGTCACCTCAGAGGATTCGAATATATAAATGGAAGGAACGCTATGGAAGAAAATATTTTGATCGTACACGGCGGCGGTCCCACGGCAGTGATTAACGGATCCCTGTACGGGGCTGTGACAGAAGCTAGGAAATATCCACAGCTTCAGCATATTTATGCTGCCAGAAACGGAACCGGAGGACTTCTTCGGGAAGAACTGATCGACCTTACAAATGTGGAAGAAGAGAAGCTGAAGCTTCTTTTACAGACTCCGGGAAGTGCCATCGGCACATCAAGAGACCAATTGGAAAAGCCGGAATATGAGAAGATGGCAGAAATCTTAAAGAAACATCACATCCGCTATGTTCTGTTTAACGGTGGAAACGGCACCATGGACACCTGCGGAAAATTATACAAAACCTGCTTGGAAAAAGGAATCGAAGTGGGGGTAATGGGCATTCCCAAAACCATGGACAATGACATTGCCGTGACGGACCACAGTCCCGGCTACGGAAGTGCAGCCCGTTATCTTGCCCAGAGTGTAAAGGAAGTGTGCCAGGATGTAAAAGGACTTCCCATTCATGTAGTGGTAATAGAAGCTTCCGGAAGAAACGCAGGCTGGATTACAGCGGCAGCCGCAATGGCAGCAGATGAGGACGGTGTAGGCCCGGATCTTATTTACCTGCCGGAACGTCCTTTTGATGAGGAGAAATATCTGAAAGATGTAAAAGCCCTTCTTAAGAAAAAAAGCGGTATTGTGGTGGTGGCAAGCGAAGGCCTGAAAGATAAAGAGGGCAAACCTGTTGTAAAGCCCATCTTTCAGATTGGAAGAGCAACTTATTTTGGAGATGTAAGCGCCCATCTTGCCAATCTGGTAATCGAAAAGCTTGGCTACAAGGCAAGAGGGGAAAAACCGGGACTTCTTGGAAGAGCTTCTATCTGCCTGCAAAGCCCGGTTGACCTAAAGGAAGCACAGCTGGCAGGAGAAATTGCCTGCAGGGCTGTTATGGAAGGCGAAACCGGAAAGATGGTGGCATTTGAGCGTGTTTCCACAGAGCCTTATATTATGAAGCCATTTCTGGCTGATATCGAAAGGGTTATGATGTATGAGCACAAAATGCCGGATTCCTATATTAATCCGGAAGGAAACCAAGTGACAGAAGCATTTAAGGAATGGTGCAGGCCTCTTCTTGGAGGTGATCTGCCCAGAATGATATCTTTTAACTAAAAAGTGGAGGAAATGAAAATGTTAGTACCAATGAGAGCAATTCTGGATGCAGCAGACAAAAACGATTATGCACAGGGTGCATTTAATGTAAATGCTGTATGCCAGGCAAAAGCAGTGATTAATGTGCATGAAATGTTCCGAAGCCCGGCAATTCTCCAGGGAGCAGATCTTGCAAACGGATTTATGGGCGGCCGAACAGATTTTGCCAATGCAACCCTGGAGGATAAGAAAGCAGGAGCGAAGAACATTGCGGCAGCAGTAAAGAAATACGGAACAGACAGCCGGATTCCCATTGCCCTTCACTTGGATCACGGAAGAAATATGGATTCCTGTATTGCAGCAATTGAAGGCGGCTATACCAGTGTTATGATCGACGGAAGTTCCCTTCCTTTTGACGAGAATGTGGAGCTGACCAGAGAGGTTGTAAAATATGCCCATGAGCGCGGCGTTACCGTAGAGGGTGAGCTGGGCGTGCTTGCAGGGGTGGAAGACCACGTATTTGCAGCCAACAGCACCTACACCAATCCTTTAAGCGCTATTGAATTTTTCCGTAAAACAAAAGTAGATGCCCTGGCAATCAGCTACGGAACCATGCACGGCGCAAACAAAGGCAAAAACGCAGTGATCCGCAAGGAAATCGCAATTGCCATTAAAGAATGCATGCGCCACGAGGGCATGGAAGGATATCTTGTCAGCCACGGTTCCTCCACAGTTCCCCGCTACATTGTAGATGAGATCAATGCACTTGGCGGCGAGATCACCAACGCATATGGAATCGATGCCAACCAGCTGATTGAGGCAGGACACTGCGGAATCAACAAGATCAATGTAGATACCGATATCCGTCTGGCAGTAACCAGAAATATGAAGGAGCTTTTTGCAAGAGATGCAGCCCTTCGAAATAGTGCATCTGTAGGCGCCATTTATGAACTTCTGGAAAAGAATAAATCAGCTTTTGACCCGAGAGTGTTTATCACCCCGATCATGGACACAGTCATGTATGGAAATGTTCCAGATGAGGATGTGGCACGGATCTGCCAGTGTATCGAGGATGGTGTAAAAGAGGTTGTAGGTACCCTGATCGTGAAATTCGGCAGTTATGGAAAGGCTCCGAAGGTAGAGCTTGCAACTCTGGATGAAATGGCAGAACGCTACAAAAAAGCCGGAATCTGACAGAAAGGAACGAAAACCATGAAGCATATATATCTGAACTTAAAAAGATTTGACGTACCAGTGGAGCTTGGCGGCGTAAACCGGATCGCACCAGTGGAGGAATGGGGCAGCTTTATTGTAAAAAATACCCAGGAAGAGCTGAAGAAATACGATCCTGCAAAGGTTGAATTCGGAATGTATTTTCCTGAGATCCACCTTCTAGAAGCTGCAAAAGCAAAAACCCCGGGAAGCCCGGTAAAAGTAGGCTGCCAGGGTGTTTACCGCATGGATACTGCTGTTGGCGGCAATTTCGGTGCCTTTACCACTAACCGACCTGCAGCTGCCATGAAAGCAGCTGGCTGTGAGACTACCATTATCGGACACTGCGAAGAACGAAATGACAAAAGCGGAATCCTGGCAGAGGCCGGCGTTACCGACACGGACGCGGTAAACCGTCTTTTGAACCAGGAAATAAAATGCGCTATTGACAGAGGCTTAAGTGTGTTATACTGTATTGGTGAAAAAAGCGAGGAACAGGATCACTGGCAGGAAGTTCTTGGAAAACAGCTGGAAATCGGTCTGAAGGATGTGGATACCTCCAGGGTTGTGATCGCTTATGAGCCAATCTGGTCCATTGGTCCAGGCAAAACTCCAGCAGACAAAGAATATATCACCAAGATCGCCCGCTTTGTAAAAGAAAAAACTGGCGGCATGGACATTGTGTATGGCGGCGGCCTGAAACAGGCAAATGCGGCAATGCTGGCATCCATCCCAGAAATTGACGGAGGGCTGATCGCACTGACACGCTTCCAGGGCGAAATTGGTTACTACCCGGAGGAATATCTGGAAATTATTCAGTTATATCTTGGAGAATAAAAATCACAGAACAATCAGATTGGAGAAAAAGAATATGAAAATTGATTTTGAATATGGACAGGGAACCATGACAGCAGAGCTTCCGGATAATACGGATATTTTTATTCCAGGTGAGACTGTGCCGGATCCGGATTATATCCCGGAGGATAAACTGGAAGAGGCTTATCTTGACAGCCTGGCACATCCAATCGGAATGCCTACCTTATCAGAACTGGCGCACAAGGGAACTACTGTTACCATTATCGTGCCGGACCGCGTAAAAGGCGGCGAGCAGCCTACCAGCCACAGAAAGATGAGCATCAAATATATTCTGCAGGAGCTTTATAAAGCAGGCGTGGAGAAAAAGGATATCCTGTTCATTATTTCCAACGGTCTTCATCCAAGAAGCAAGGAGTCCGATGTAAAAGCTATTTTCGGAAAAGAGCTGTTTGACGAATTCTGGCACAGCGGACAGATCATCAGCCATGACAGCGAGGATCAGGAACATATGGTGTACCTTGGAACTACCCACAGGGGAGATCCGGTATACATGAACAAATATGTGTACGAATGCGACCTGCCAATCCTGATCGGACATGTACAGGGAAATCCGTATGGCGGATATTCCGGCGGCTACAAGCACAGCGCAACCGGAATTACAAACTGGAGATGTATTGCAAGCCACCACGTTCCGTCTGTTATGCACAGACCTGATTTTACCCCGGTTAACGGCGGAAGCCTGATGCGCGATAAATTTAATGAGATCAGCATGCATATGGAAGAGAAAATGGGACATCCGTTCTTCTGCTGCGATGCAGTTCTGGATACCTGCTCCAGACAGATCGCCATCTATTCCGGCTATGCCAAAGAGATGATGCCTATCAGCTGGAAGATTGCAGATAAGCGTACCTATGTACACTGGGCTGAGAAAAAATATGATATTCTGGTATTTGGAATGCCTCAGAAATTCCACTATGGTGATGGAATGGGAACCAACCCCATCATGCTGATGCAGGCGCTGAGCGCACAGGTTCTGCGTTTTAAGAGAGTTATGAGCGACCACTGCGTCATCATCTGTTCCTCCATCTGCAACGGATATTTCCACGATGAATTATGGCCGTATTTAAGAGAGCAGTATGAGATGTTCCAGCATGACCATATGAATATTCTGCCGGATATGAACCGTTATGGTGAATATTTCGGAACAAACGAAGAGTACATCCGCAAATACCGTTTCTGCAATGCTTTCCATCCGTTCCACGGATTTTCCATGATGGCCTGCGGACATATTGCGGAGATGAACACCAGCGCCATCTATCTGGTTGGTGCACAGGAGCCGGGCTATGCAAGAGGAATGGGACTGAAGACCCGGGAGACCTTCGAGGAAGCATTAGAAGATGCCAAGAAGAAATTTGTAGGCGAGAATCCTAACATTCTGGCACTGCCTATGACCTTTAAGAAATCAGCTGTACATCTTTGCATGAAAAATCCTGAGGAAGACTGCATGGATGAATACGGACACCGCCATGGCGGATGCGGATGCTGCTAACCTGTGAATATAAAGTCACGGAGGAAGACTGGAAATGGATGAAAAACAAAAAGATAAGGGCTATGTGCTGCGGAAGCTGTTTTTCGCTTCCCTGTACCTGAGCACCTTTACATTTGGCGGCGGTTACGTGATCGTAACTCTCCTGAAGGAGAAATTTGTGGATCAGTACCACTGGATCGATGAGGACGAAATGCTGGATCTGGTGGCCATTGCCCAGTCTTCTCCAGGAGCAATCGCAGTCAACGGGGCAATTGTAGTAGGATATAAGCTTGGAGGGATTCCCGGCATGCTGATGTGCGTGCTGGGGGCTATCATTCCGCCTATGGTGATCCTGTCCCTGATCTCTGTATTTTATGATGCATTTCGTTCCAATTATTATATTGCCGCGCTGTTAAAGGGAATGTCCGCCGGAGTGGGCGCAGTCATCATTTCCGTGGTATATGACATGGGCAAAAACGTGGTGAAATCAAAAGACTGGATCAACATTGTGATCATGATCGCCAGCTTTTGCGTCAGCTATTTTCTGAATGTGAATATTATATTCATTATTTTGGGCGTAGCTGCATTTGGATTTGTGCGGACACTGTTGAAGGAGGGTAAAAAACGATGATCTATCTTCAGCTGTTTTTAAGCTTTCTTCAGATCGGCGCCTTAAGCTTCGGCGGAGGCTATGCGGCTATGCCGCTGATACAGGAACAGGTGGTAACGTTACATGGATGGCTGTCTATGGAAGCGTTTACCGATCTTGTGACCATTGCGGAAATGACGCCGGGTCCCATTGCAGTGAATTCCGCCACCTTTGTAGGCACCCAGATTGCAGGCCTGGGCGGTGCGGTTGTGGCGACCCTTGGCTGCATCTTGCCTTCCTGCATAATCGTAACTTTATTGGCATATATTTACACGAAATACCGGAATATGTCTCTCCTGCAGGGAACACTGGCATCCCTTCGTCCGGCGGTTGTGGCAATGATCGCCAAGGCAGGAGTGACCATTCTGGTTTCTGCCTTTTTTATCAGCGGAACCATAGACCTTGTCCGGGAAAATGTCTGCATCCGAATGGTTGTGTTTTTCGGGGCAGCCCTGGTGCTCCTTCGGAAATTTAAAATGAACCCCATTCTTGTAATGGTCCTGTGCGGTGTGGCGAATATGATATTCTGCGGGGTAATGGGAATCTAAAAGGATATTATGTCTGCAAGACAGCACCATGAAGGAAAAAACAACTGTTTTCTTGACATTGATGCGTGAATCGTGTAAGTTTTGTAGTAACTGTTTTGCGCATTGCAAAGCGTCCACCTGTAAAAGAAGTGGACGGTTATGCCGCAGGGAAAAAGTAAGGGAGGATGACAGTGTGAATATTTGCGTATATGGTGCCTCAAGTGCCCAGCTGAAGGACATTTATTATGAAAAAACACAGGAGCTTGGAAGAGCCATGGGAAAACGGGGCCATGGACTGGTGTTTGGCGGCGGAGCCACCGGAATGATGGGAGCAGCAGCCAGAGGCGTGTCAGAAGAGAATGGATACATACTTGGAATTGCGCCCCGCTTTTTTGACCAGCCAGGGGTACTGTATGAGAAATGCACGGAATTTATTTTTACCGAGACCATGCGGGAGCGCAAGCAGCTTCTGGAAGAAAAATCAGATGCCACTATTGTAGCGCCCGGAGGAATCGGTACTTATGAAGAATTTTTCGAGATCTTTACCCTGAAAAGCCTGAACCGGATCGACAGGCCCATTGTTCTCTACAATATTGACAGATATTATGACAGGATGAAGGAACTGCTGGAATATACTGCCAGGGAGAAGTTTATGGATTCTTCCATATTAGATCTGGTGGTATTTCTGGATGAGCCGGAGGCGATCCTGGATTACCTGGAAAACTACAGCAAATAAAGCAAATGAGATGTCAGAGAAAAATCCCTGTCCCAGGTTTGGGGCAGAAGGTATTTCCCTGACATCTTTTTTGCTGTTTGTCAGAGCGTGCAAAAAAAGTGTTCTCGTGATCTACATGCTCTAGAGCCTGTTTGAAAAATCATTCCTGCAATCTGCACGCCCCACTTTGCGGTATATTTCACCCGAATTCGGTTGTCGTAGCCCGCTACGACGCCCTCATCCGGGCAAAATCTCCCACAAATTGTGACGCACATCTTGCAGAAAGCCTTTTTCAAACACACTCTAAGGTAAAAACTATCAAAAAAGATGAAAAAAATTTGTAAAAAATATTGACAAAAAGAATGTTGAGGTGTATCTTAAGAGCATAGATGTTAGCACTCCTAAATAATGAGTGCTAACAAAGGAATTCGAAGAAGCCAGACGGGAATAGAAATCAGGTTTGACCGTCCGCTTTTCAGAAAGGAGCAGATATTTCATGGATGAAGTATTAGATGAGCGCAAACGGAAAATACTGAAAGCAATCATCAAGACTTATATGGAAACAGGTGAGCCGGTAGGTTCCAGAACCATTTCCAAGTATCCGGATTTGAATGTCAGCTCTGCTACGATCCGAAATGAGATGTCCGACCTGACGGATATGGGCTACATTGTACAGCCCCACACCTCAGCCGGAAGAATTCCATCAGATAAAGGCTATCGCCTTTATGTAGATGAGCTTACCAGGGAGAAGGAAGCTGAGATCGCAGAGATCCGTGATATGATGATTGAGAAATCAGACAAGATGGATAAGGTGTTGAAGCAGGTGGCCAAGGTCCTTGCCAATAATACCAATTACGCGACCATGGTTGCTGTTCCTCAGTACAGAGGAAGCACCCTGAAGTTCATACAGCTTTCACGTGTGAATGAGCGGCAGCTGATTGCCGTAGTTGTATGTGAAGGCAACGTCATCCGGAACCAGATCATTGATATTGAAGAGGAGATGGATGACCAGACGATCCTGAAGCTGAATCTTCTTCTTAACACCAACCTGAACGGTGTTCCCATTCAGGACATCAATCTTGGCATGATCGCCAGACTGAAGGAACAGGCTGGAAGCCACAGCGGTGTGGTTGCAGATGTGCTGGACGCAGTTGCAGCTACCATCCATGTGGATGAGGAAGATATGAAAGTATATACGTCAGGAGCAACCAACATATTCAAGTATCCTGAGCTTGCAGACACATCCAAAGCCAGCGAGCTGATCTCCACCTTCGAGGACAAACAGGAACTTGCGGATATGGTCCGTGGGGAAATGGGAGATTCGGAGAACACAGGAGTCCAGGTATACATCGGAGATGAAGTTCCGGTGCGGACCATGAAGGACTGCAGCGTGGTGACAGCCACCTACGAGCTTGGAGATGGAATGCGGGGAACCATTGGAATCATTGGTCCCAAGCGAATGGATTATGAGAATGTGGTGGACAGCCTGAAGAAATTAAAAGTCCAGCTTGATGAAATGGTAAATAAGAAAACCTAGAAAGGCGGTTGAAAGCGTGTCAGAAGAAATGAATAAAGAAGCCGAAGTACAGGAAGAAGCAGTTGACATTCCGGTAACTGACGGAAGCGAAGAAGAGGCAGCAGATACAGCCCAGGCAGCAGAAGAGGAAGCTTCTGATGATACAGCTGCTCCGGAAGAGACGGAACAGCAGCCAGAAGAGGCAGAATCTCAGAAAGAACCGGAAACCAAGACCAAAACTTCTTTCTTCGGCAAGAAGAAAAAAGAGAAAGATAAATTTGAACAGCAGATCGAGGATCTTACAGACAGACTGAAGCGCAGCATGGCGGAATTCGATAACTACCGTAAGAGAACGGAGAAAGAGAAATCCAGCATGTACATCATCGGTGCCAAGGACATCGTTGAGAAAATGCTTCCTATCGTGGATAACTTTGAGAGAGGTCTTGCACAGGCACCGGAGGATGATCCATTTGCAGAAGGCATGAAGATGATCTACAAGCAGATGATGACAGCCTTCGATGAGATGGGTGTGAAGCCGATCGAAGCTGTAGGCAAGGATTTTGATCCGAATCTGCACAACGCAGTCATGCATGTGGAAGACGAATCCGTAGGCGAGAACATTGTTGTTGAGGAATTCCAGAAGGGATACACTTACAAGGATTTCGTTGTAAGACACAGCATGGTAAAGGTTGCTAACTGACCGAAAGCAACTTAGTGAAGGCGAGCAGAATGCGAAGCCTAAACTTAGTGCGAGGTCGTTCGATCTCACTTAATGAGGGCAAGCCGCAGGCGCAGACCGAATTTAGTGAATCGAACTTCATTAAGACATTCACGAATTTCAGAACATAGATTGAAACAGGAGGAAAATTATCATGGGAAAAATCATTGGTATTGACTTAGGTACAACAAACAGCTGTGTAGCTGTTATGGAAGGTGGACAGCCAACCGTTATCGCAAATACAGAAGGATCCAGAACAACACCGTCAGTTGTAGCATTTACAAAGACAGGTGAGCGTCTGGTAGGTGAGCCTGCAAAACGTCAGGCAGTAACAAACGCAGAGAAAACAATCTCCTCCATCAAGAGAGAGATGGGTACAGATTACCGTGTAACAATCGATGACAAGAAATATTCCCCACAGGAAATTTCCGCTATGATCCTTCAGAAACTGAAAAAAGATGCAGAAGGATATCTTGGAGAGTCTGTTACAGAAGCAGTTATCACAGTTCCTGCATACTTCAACGATGCTCAGCGTCAGGCAACCAAAGATGCTGGTAAGATCGCAGGTCTTGATGTAAAGCGTATCATCAACGAGCCTACAGCAGCAGCTCTTGCATATGGTCTTGACAATGAGAAAGAGCAGAAAATCATGGTTTATGACCTTGGCGGCGGTACATTCGATGTTTCCATCATCGAGATCGGTGACGGCGTTATCGAGGTTCTTGCAACAGCTGGTAACAACCGTCTTGGTGGTGATGACTTCGATCAGAGAATCACAGACTACATGCTTTCCGAGTTCAAGAGAACTGAGGGCGTTGACTTAAGCAACGATAAGATGGCTCTTCAGAGACTGAAAGAAGCTGCTGAGAAAGCAAAGAAAGAGCTTTCTTCCGCAACAACAACCAATATCAACCTGCCATTCATCACAGCAACAGCTGAGGGACCGAAGCACTTTGATATGAACCTTACAAGAGCAAAATTTGATGAACTTACACATGACCTTGTTGAGAAGACAGCAGAGCCGGTACGCCGTGCACTTTCTGATGCAGGTCTTACCAATGCAGATCTTGGCCAGGTACTTCTGGTTGGCGGATCTACACGTATCCCGGCTGTACAGGACAAAGTAAGACAGCTGACAGGCAAAGAGCCAAGCAAGGCCCTGAACCCAGATGAGTGTGTTGCACTTGGTGCTTCTATCCAGGGCGGTAAGCTTTCCGGTGAGGCTGGTGCAGGTGACATCCTTCTTCTTGATGTTACTCCGCTTTCCCTGTCTATTGAGACAATGGGAGGTATTGCAACCCGTCTGATCGAGAGAAACACAACAATCCCGACCAAGAAGAGCCAGATCTTCTCCACAGCAGCAGACAATCAGACAGCTGTAGACATCAACGTATTACAGGGTGAGCGTCAGTTCGCGAAAGACAACAAGTCCCTTGGACAGTTCCGTCTGGATGGAATCCCGCCAGCACGTCGTGGTGTTCCGCAGATCGAGGTTACATTTGATATCGATGCCAACGGTATTGTAAATGTATCTGCTAAGGATCTTGGAACAGGTAAAGAGCAGCACATCACAATCACAGCTGGTTCCAACATGTCCGAGTCCGAAATCGACAAGGCTGTTAAGGAAGCTGCTGAGTTCGAAGCTCAGGATAAGAAACGTAAAGAGGCGATTGATACAAAGAACAATGCAGACTCCATGGTATTCCAGGTTGAGAATGCACTGAAGGAAGCAGGCGACAAGCTTGATGCAAATGATAAGGCTGCTGTAGAGGCTGACTTAAATGCATTAAAAGATATCCTTGCAAAATATACAAATACAGAAGATCTTGGCGATGCTCAGGTTGCAGAGATCAAAGCAGCTCAGGAGAAGATGATGGAAAGTGCTCAGAAGCTTTTCGCAAAGATGTATGAGGCACAGAACCCACAGGGCGGCGCTGGTCAGGCCGGACCGGACATGGGCGGAGCTTCCCAGGGCGGAAATGAAGCAGGCTACGGCGATGATGTTGTAGACGCTGACTACAAAGAAGTTTAATAAGTAATAATTTCATAAGTAAAGTTCCGGAATTCTGGAACAGGAACCAGCAGCCCGGCCGTGAGTTTTCATGACCGGGCAATGGCGGTAGAAGACACTAAAAGGATATGTCGCCCGTTGGTGACAGCAAAATGAAGACGTTAGGAAAAGAAAGAAATCATGGCTGATAAAAGAGATTACTACGAAGTCTTAGGCGTTGACAAAAACGCTGATGAGGCTACCTTAAAAAAAGCATATCGTCAGCTTGCCAAGAAGTATCATCCCGATGTGAATCCGGGAGATAAGGAAGCTGAAGCAAAATTCAAAGAGGCAACAGAGGCTTACAGCATCTTAAGTGACCCGGACAAGAGAAGACAGTACGACCAGTTTGGCCACGCTGCTTTTGAAAACGGAGGCGGTGGCGGAGCAGGAGGCTTCGGAGGCTTTGATTTCTCCGGTTCTGATATGGGTGACATTTTCGGAGATATCTTCGGAGATTTGTTCGGAGGCGGCGGAAGCCGCAGACGTGCCAACAATGGCCCTATGAAAGGTGCCAATCTGCGTGCGCGTGTGAACATCACCTTTGAGGACGCTGTATTTGGATGTGATAAAGAGCTTGAGATCACTTTGAAGGATGAGTGTACCACCTGTCATGGAACTGGAGCCAAGGCTGGTACTTCACCAGTTACCTGTCCGAAATGTAATGGTGAGGGACAGATCGTCTATACCCAGCAGTCCATGTTCGGTATGGTACGTAATGTACAGGTGTGCCCGGACTGTCATGGTTCCGGTAAGATCATCAAGGACAAATGTCCGGATTGCCGCGGTACCGGATACATTTCCAACCGCAAGAAGATCAAGGTATCCATTCCGGCTGGTATTGACAATGGCCAGAGCATCCGTATCCGTGATAAAGGCGAGCCAGGAACAAACGGCGGCCCAAGAGGAGATCTTCTTGTAGAAGTAAATGTAGGACGCCATCCGATTTTCCAGAGACAGGATATGAATATTTATTCTACTGCACCAATTACTTATGCACAGGCAGCACTTGGCGGTGAAGTGAAGCTGAACACAGTAGACGGTGAAATGCTCTATGAGGTGAAGCCGGGAACCCAGACCGATACCAGAATCCGTCTGAAGGGCAAAGGTGTTCCGTCTCTTCGCAACAAGAATGTCCGCGGTGACCACTATGTTACACTGGTTGTCCAGGTACCGACCAATCTGAATGAGGAAGCCAAGGAAGCACTTCGCAAATTTGATGAGGCATGCGGAAACCGTCCTGCAGGCGGCACATCAGATGGTTCCGAGAAGTCCGAGAAAAAGAAAAAAAGCTTCATGGACAAATTAAAAGAGACCTTTGAAGAGTAAAAAACAGACTTTTTCCATAAAAGAATAAAGAAAAGGGGAGATATCCTCTTTTCTTTTTTTGTTACTTATTGTATATTAGAGAGTAGACGCAAGAATCCGGAAAGGAGTTTTGCATGAAAACAAAGAAAAAAGATGTGTTAAACAGATTTTTGCCGCTGTGGGCCATTCCTCCTCTTGTTACGATCCTGGCAGTGAATTGCCTGATCTACTGGGGAAGCAGCGCCCTTACAGCCAGTCGGTATCATTATGATTTTACAATGGCATTTGACAGGGCAGTTCCCTTACTGCCTGGCTTTGTGTGGATTTATATTCTGGCTTTTCCGTTCTGGGCTGCTGGTTATATGCTGGCGGCAAGACGGGGAAAGGACATGTTTTACCGGTTTGTTGCAACCGATCTGACTATTCATCTGATTTGTTTTCTGATTTTTATTCTGGTACCGACCACCAACATCAGGCCGGAGATCGCAGGAGATACCATCTCCCAGAAGGTACTTCTTCTGGTCTATGCCCTGGATGGAGGAAGTGCTCCTTCCAATCTTTTCCCGTCTATTCACTGCTATGTAAGCTGGATGTGCTGGAAAGGTGTGGTAGGGTCTTCGGCTATTCCAAAATGGTATCAGAAATTTTCCATGGTGTTTGCGGTTCTGGTTATTATATCCACACAGGTTCTGAAACAGCATTATATTGTGGATGCGGTTCTGGCTCTGGTGCTGGTAGAGTTTTTCTGGAGATTCTACCAGAAAGGGCAGCGGCATAACTGGGTGGTAAAGATATTTGACCGGAAAAAAGAATGACAGATTTTATGACGGGGATTGCTTTCCCCAAATTTATAAAAACAATCAAGATTGGAGAATGAATATGAAGTGGAATCGCTTTACGATTAAAACCAAAACAGAGGCGGAGGATGTGATCATTTCCGCACTTGCAGACGTAGGCGTGGAGGGGGTTGAGATTCAGGACAAGCAGCCGCTTACTGAGACAGATAAGGAGCAGATGTTTGTGGATATTATGCCAGAAGATCCTGCAGATGACGGAATTGCCTATCTGAATTTCTATCTGGAGGAGGATACAGAGGTGGAGCCTGTTCTGGAAAGAGTGCGCGGCGTTCTGGAGGAAGTGCGCGGATACATGGACATCGGCGAGGGCACCATCACCGAATCCCAGACTGAGGACAAGGACTGGATCAACAACTGGAAGGAATTTTTCCATCAGTTCTATGTGGACGATATCCTGATCGTTCCCTCCTGGGAAGAAGTGAAGGAAGAGGACAAGGACAAAATGATCCTTCACATTGATCCAGGCACTGCATTCGGAACCGGAATGCATGAGACCACTCAGCTGGTGATCCGTCAGCTGAAGAAATTTGTGACAAAGGATACCCAGATGCTGGATGTAGGAACCGGAAGCGGTATTCTTGGAATCGTAGCGCTGAAGCTTGGAGCAGCCCATGTGGTAGGAACTGACCTGGATCCATGTGCAATCCCAGCAGTAGCAGATAATAAAGCGGCCAACGGAATCAAGGACGAGACCTTTGATATGCTCATCGGCAACATTATTGATGATAAGGAAGTTCAGGATACCGTAGGCTATGAGAAATATGACATTGTAACAGCCAACATTCTGGCTGATGTACTGGTACCGCTTACCCCGGTTATTGTAAATCAGATGAAGAAGGGCGCATACTACATTACCTCCGGAATCCTGGATGTGAAGGAAGAGGTAGTGGTAAAGGCAGTTCAGGATGCAGGCCTTCAGCTGGTTGAGGTAACACATCAGGGCGAATGGGTATCTGTAACTGCAAGAAAGGAATAATTATGCAGCGCTTTTTTGTGGAACCGTATCAGGTTCAGGAAGAAGAACACCGCATCACCCTGACAGGACCGGATGTGAACCATATGAAAAATGTGCTTCGCATGCGTATTGGTGAGGATGTGTGGATCAGCGATGGCGGCCAGAAGGAATACCACTGCACCATAGAGGCCTTTGAGGAAGAGGGAGCAGTCCTTCATATTCTTTATGCGCAGGAGCCCCAGTATGAGCTTCCAAGCCGTATTTACCTGTTCCAGGGACTTCCCAAAGGGGACAAAATGGAGCTGATCATTCAGAAGGCTGTGGAGCTTGGTGCCTACAGCGTGGTTCCAGTGGAAACCAAGCGATGCGTGGTGAAGTTGGATGAGAAGAAAGCAGCCAAAAAGACTGCAAGATGGCAGCAGATCGCAGAAAGCGCAGCCAAGCAGTCCAAGCGCATGCTGATCCCGGAAGTGAAGAAGGCAATGAGCTGGAAGGAAGCCATCGCTTTTGCCAAAGAGCTGGATGTGCTTCTGATCCCTTATGAGCTTGCCAAGGGCATGAAAGAAACCAGAGAGATTCTGGCCGCTATAGAGCCGGGACAGTCTGTGGGAATTTTCATCGGGCCGGAGGGCGGCTTTGAAGAGGAAGAAGTTCAGGCTGCCATGGAAGCTGGCGCAAAGCCGGTTACTTTGGGAAAAAGAATCCTGCGCACAGAGACAGCAGGCATGACCATGCTGTCTATTCTGATGTTTACGCTGGAAAAAGAGGACGAATAGAAATGGAAGCATATTTTGATAACTCTGCCACTACAAGGTGTTATAAGGAAGTGGCAGACATTGTAGTGAAGACCATGACTGAGGATTTTGGCAATCCTTCTGCCATGCATTTGAAAGGCGTGGAAGCGGAGAAATATGTCCGCGATTCTGCACAGACACTGGCCAGGCTTCTGAAGGTCAATGAGAAAGAAATCATTTTTACCTCCGGAGGAACAGAGTCTAACAATCTGGCCCTATTTGGCGGAGCAGAAGCCAACAAAAGAATGGGCAATCACATTATCACAACCGCTGTAGAGCATGCTGCTGTAGGACAGCCTGTGGAGCGCCTGGAGCAGATGGGCTATGAGGTGACCATTGTTCCGGTAGATGAAAGAGGCGTAGTTCGCTTAGATGCTCTTGAGAAGGCACTTCGCGAGGACACTATTTTGGTTTCCACCATGTATGTGAACAACGAGGTGGGAGCTGTGATGCCTGTGGAAGAGATTGCCAGGCTTGTTCATGAGAAAAGCCCGAAGGCTTTTTACCATGTAGATGCCATCCAGGCATTCGGCAAGTACCGGATCTACCCGAAGAAGCTGGGAATCGATATGCTTTCCGTAAGCAGCCATAAGATCCACGGACCAAAGGGCGTTGGATTTTTGTACATCAATGACAAGGTGCGGGTTCAACCCCAGATCCTTGGAGGCGGACAGCAGGCAGGAATGCGCTCCGGTACAGACAATGTGCCGGGAATTGCAGGCCTTGGTGTAGCTGCCAAGATGGTATACACAGATTTTGAGGAAAAGATCAAGCATATGTACCAGCTGAAGGAGCACCTTGCAGAGGGATTTTTGAAGCTTCCGGATGTGCGTCTCAACGGCATGGAGCTTCGGGAAGGAGCACCTCAGATCTTAAGCGCCAGCTTTATGGGCGTAAGAAGTGAGGTTCTGCTTCACACATTGGAGGACAGGGGCATTTATGTTTCAGCAGGAAGCGCCTGCTCCAGCCATAAGCGTAAGGCAGCCGGCACCTTAAGTGCTATGGGAATGGAAGCTGCCCAGAGGGAGAGCACCCTGCGCTTTAGTTTTTCAGAGGAAAATACATTTGAGGAAGTGGATTACTGCCTGGAGGTATTAGGACAGGTACTTCCCATGTTAAGAAGATATTCCAGACACTAAGAGGAGGAAACGAAATGATATTTCACGCATTTCTGATCAAATACGCAGAAATAGCCATTAAGGGCAAGAACAGATACTTATTCGAAGATGCCCTTGTAAAGCAGATGAACATTGCCCTTTCCAAGATTGAAGGGGATTATCGTGTAGTGAAGGAGCAGGGACGTGTGTACGTGTTCTGCCCGGAAGAGTATGATTTTGACGAGGCTGTGGCAGCCTTAAAGACGGTCTTCGGAATCGTATACATCTGCCCGGTTGTGATCTATGAGGACCAGGGTCTTGATAAGATGAGAGAAGACGTTGTAGAATACATGAAAAACGTACATCCGGATTACAGCGGAACCTTCAAGGTATACACAAGACGTGCCAAGAAGTCCTATCCGGTAAATTCCATGGAAGTAAGCGCCAAGATCGGTGAGAGCATCTTAAATGCTTTCCCGGAGGCAAAGGTAGATGTGCATGATCCGGAACTGACAGTATCTGTTGAAATCCGTGAGAAAATCTATGTATATTCAAAGAGCATTAAGGGACCGGGGGGAATGCCGGTTGGAACCAACGGAAAGGCTATGCTTCTTCTTTCCGGCGGAATTGACAGCCCGGTAGCCGGCTACATGATCGCCAAGCGCGGTGTTAAGATTGAGGCTGTTTATTTCCATGCTCCGCCGTACACCAGCGAGCGCGCGAAACAGAAAGTTGTGGACCTGGCCAAGCTGGTTGCCAAATACAGCGGACCCATCAAGCTTCATGTAGTCAACTTTACAGATATTCAGCTTTATATTTACGATCAGTGCCCCCATGATGAGCTTACTATTATCATGCGCCGCTACATGATGCGGATCGCAGAGCATTTTGCAAAGCAGGACAACTGCCTTGGACTGATCACAGGAGAGAGCATCGGACAGGTGGCAAGCCAGACTTTACAGAGCCTTGCGGCTACCAATGAAGTTTGTACCCTTCCGGTATACCGTCCGGTAATCGGCTTTGACAAGCAGGAGATCGTGGAGCGTTCCTGGGAAATCGGAACCTATGATACTTCCGTACTTCCTTATGAGGATTGCTGTACCATCTTCGTTGCCAAGCATCCGGTTACCAAACCGAACCTAAAGGTGATACAGAAATCTGAGGAGAAGCTTGCAGGAAAAATCGACGAACTGATGGAAGAGGCACTGCGAACAACAGAAGTGCTTGAGATTCAGTAAATAAAAAATCCCCCGGGCGGTTCGCCGTCCGGGGAATTTGTAAAAGAGATGGGTATATATACTTTTGTATAAAAGAAAAGAGGAACTGTCGCCAGTTCCTCCCACAATTGAATCATGGATTATTCAACTGTATATTTGTCGATGATTTCCATAACGCTGTCAAGAGCAGCTCCGTCAGCATGAATGTTGAGGTCGATCGGTTTGGATAAATCCAGGCTGAAGATGCCCATGATGGACTTAGCGTCGATCACATATCTTCCGGATACCAGGTCGAAGTCGCAGTCGAATTTGCTGATCTCGTTTACAAATGCTTTCACTTTATCAATAGAGTTAAGTGAGATTTTTGCTGTTTTCATTGTGATATAACCTCCCTTGAATAGTTGTTGTATTGCTTTACAGTACTCATATTACCTGTAGGCAGAATAAAAGTCAAGGTGAAAAAAGAGAAAATTTGGTATAAGAATTAGTTAAATTGTATAAAAGATTTACAGATTTTGGAGGAAAGCATGAAAAAAAAGGTTGCATTACACAATCTTGGATGCAAGGTAAATGCTTATGAGGTAGAGGCCATGCAGCAGCTTCTGGAACAGGCGGGATACGAGATCGTTCCCTTTGAGCCAGGTGCTGATGTTTATGTGATCAATACCTGTACGGTAACCAATATTGCAGACCGTAAATCCCGCCAGATGCTCCACAAAGCGAAGAAGATGAACCCGGATGCCGTAGTGGTAGCCACCGGATGCTACGTGCAGACCGATGAGGGCAAGCTGGAAAAGGATGAGGCGGTAGACCTGGTGCTTGGAAACAACCAGAAAAAAAACATTGTGGAGGTTCTTTCTGAATATGAGGAAGAACACCAGCGCCAGTCTCATATTATCAAGATCAACCAGACCAGGGAATACGAGGAACTGGAGATCAGCCGCACGGCAGAGCATGTGCGTGCCTACATCAAGGTTCAGGACGGCTGCAACCAGTTCTGCACCTACTGCATCATTCCCTATGCCAGAGGCCGTGTGCGAAGCAGGGAAAAAGAGAATATCTTAAAGGAAGTGCACAAGCTTGCAGAAGCGGGCTATAAAGAAGTGGTTCTCACCGGAATCCACTTAAGCTCCTACGGCGTGGATTTCCCGGAGGACAAAAAAGAAACCCTGCTGTCCCTGATCCAGGCAGTAAATGAGGTGGAAGGAATCAAAAGAATCCGCCTGGGTTCCTTAGAACCTGGAATCGTCACAGAGGAATTTGCAAAAGAGCTGGCAGCCATGCCTAAGGTATGCCCTCATTTCCACCTTTCCCTGCAGAGCGGCTGCGATGCAACTCTGGAGAGGATGAACCGCAGATACAGAAGCGCAGAATACAAGGAAAGATGTGAGCTTCTCCGCAAATATTTCGGCAATCCGGCACTGACCACAGATGTGATCGTAGGATTTCCCATGGAAAGTGAGGAAGATTTCCATGCATCCTATGATTTCGTGAAGGATATTCATTTTTATGAGACTCACATTTTCAAATATTCCCGCCGCCACGGCACCAAGGCAGCCGTAATGGACGGTCAGCTCACAGAAGCCGTGAAGGCTGTTCGAAGTGACAAAATGCTGGAGCTTCACCAGATCCGGGCAACAGAATATGAGAACTCCCTTCTGGGACAGAAAGCAGAAGTGCTTCTTGAGGAAAAAGTGGAGATCGAGGGGGCGGATTATTACCTTGGACATTCCCGTGAGTATGTGAAGGTTGCAGTGCCTGTGCAGGAGAAATACCAGGTAAATGATATCCTCACAGTAAAGGTCGAGAGATTTTTACAGCCGCATATCCTTTTGGGAGAAGATGCAGAATAAAACCTAAAAGGAAACTGACATGATTGATTGCTGTATATCGAGGCGCGTGGCGCCGGGCATAAAGTGAATTGCAGACGCTTTGGCCGTTACTGTTCATAGGTAATATTCCGCGAGGTGTTTTTTGTGAACAAAGTTCACAGAAAACCCGAGGATTGCGGCGCGAAATCATGCAAAGCATGATTTCTGTGCATCGCGAAGCGTGTTACTGGGCACGGAGTGAACAGTAACCTTTGGCCAGACCAGTTTTTTGAGAAACAAAAATATAGGATTGTAATTTATCCGCAGTTATATTAAAATAGAGAAGAAATAATCGTAAGGACGTGAGAAAAATGGCAGAAAATAATCTGGGAAGTACACAATATTTCAGAACAAAACCGGATCAGGAACTGGAAGTAAAAGAGATCCTGGACCTGGTTTATAACGCAATGGAAGAAAAAGGCTATAATCCTGTGAATCAGATCGTAGGATACATTATGTCAGGTGACCCGACTTACATCACCAGCCATAAGGGAGCCAGAAGCATGATCATGAAGGTTGAGCGTGACGAACTTGTTGAGGAATTGCTGACCGAGTATATTAAGAACAGATCCTGGGAATACTGATTATGAGATTAATGGGATTAGACTACGGTTCCAAGACGGTGGGCGTTGCCGTCAGTGATCCTCTGGGACTGACCGCACAGGGCGTGGAAACTGTCTGGCGCAAGCAGGAGAACAAGCTTCGCCAGACTCTGGCACGCATCGAAGAACTGATTTCGGAATATCAGGTTGAGCGTATTGTACTTGGATATCCGAAGAATATGAATAACACCATAGGCGAGCGGGCTGTGAAATCTCTTGAGTTTAAAGAAAAGCTGGAGAAGAGAACAGGCCTGCCTGTTGTGATGTGGGATGAGCGGCTGACAACTGCAGAAGCGGAGCGTACTTTGATGGAGACAGGCGTCAGACGTGAGAATCGGAAGCAATATCTTGATCAGATGGCAGCGGTTTTGATCTTACAGGGATATCTGGACAGAAGTAATATGATGAGTAAGGAAGAAAATAATGGAGAAAATTAAATTTGAATCCGAGGACGGGATTATAGAATTTTTTGTGGAAGAGCAGACTACAGTTGCAGGAATCACCTATCTGCTGGTATCTGATTCACAGGACGATGAGGCAAATGCCTACATTATGAAGGATGTTTCCGAGGAAGGAAGCCAGGAAGCCAGCTACGAGATGGTGGAAGACGATGAAGAACTGCTGGCAATTTCCAAGGTATTTGAACAGATGCTGGATGACGTGGATCTTGAGATGTGAGAATGATGCAGCCAGGACGAATGCTCCTTACGCCGTAACAAAATAAAGACGCTTTGCTTTTGTACGTGAGGTTTGAGGGCAAAGTGCGCAAAAATGGAGGATGGATTGATTGAAGACGGAAAATGAAATGAACAGCAGCGGGTCAAAGAATCCGGCTGCCACAAACGGTACAAGAAAACAGAATTTCAGACACAAAAATTACAGATATAAGGCACAGCCGAAAAAGGACGGACAGAAGTTTACAGGTCAGGAGAGACCTGTTAAGAATACAAGCTACAAGCCTCAGCTTCGCAGTCAGGTGAAGCCTTCCTTAAAGAGACCGCGCAGAAACAACATTGGTTCCAAATTAAAGATTATTCCGCTTGGCGGTCTGGAACAGATTGGAATGAATATTACAGCTTTCGAGTATGAAGATAGTATAGTAGTAGTGGACTGCGGACTTTCCTTCCCGGAAGATGACATGCTTGGAATCGACCTTGTCATTCCGGATGTCACCTACTTGAAAGAGAACATTTCCAAGGTCAAAGGATTTGTGATCACCCACGGCCATGAGGATCATATCGGAGCCCTTCCTTATGTACTGAAGGAAGTGAATGTGCCGATCTATTCCACAAAGCTGACCCTGGCTCTTATTAACAACAAGCTGAAAGAACACAATCTGACCAAGAGCACCAAATTAAAAGAGGTCAAACACGGTCAGGTGATCAACCTTGGTGATTTTGCCATCGAGTTTATTAAGACCAACCACAGTATCCAGGATGCATCTGCACTGGCTATTTATTCCCCGGTTGGAATTGTGGTGCATACAGGAGACTTCAAGGTAGATTATACACCTGTATTCGGTGATGCCATTGACCTGCAGCGTTTTGCAGAGATCGGCCGCAAGGGTGTTCTTGCAGTTATGTGTGATTCCACCAATGCAGAGCGTCCGGGCTTTACCATGTCTGAGCGTACAGTAGGACATGTATTTGACAACCTTTTCAATGAATATAAGACTGCACGTATTATCATTGCCACCTTCGCGTCCAATGTAGACCGTGTGCAGCAGATCATCAATACAGCATACCGCTTCGGCCGCAAGGTAGCGGTAGAAGGCCGCAGCATGGTCAATGTTATCACCACAGCGGCAGAGCTTGGATATCTTCGCATTCCGGATCAGACCCTGATCGAGATCGACCAGGTGAAGAATTACCCGGATGACCAGCTGGTACTGATCACAACCGGAAGCCAGGGTGAGTCCATGGCAGCACTTTCCCGTATGGCAGCAAGCATCCACAAGAAGATTACCATCAAGCCAAATGATGCCATTATTTTCAGCTCTCATCCAATCCCAGGCAATGAGAAGGCTGTTTCCAAGGTAATCAACGAGCTTTCCATGAAGGGGGCCAAGGTTATTTTCCAGGATGCACACGTATCCGGACATGCCTGCCAGGAAGAAATCAAGCTGATCTATTCCCTTGTGAAGCCGAAATACGCCATCCCGGTCCATGGTGAATACCGCCATCTGACTGCACAGAAGCATGTAGTAGAAGAGCTTGGCTATTCCAATGACAACATTTTCATCCTGAAATCCGGAAATGTTCTGGAGATGGATGAGCACAGTGCTGCTGTAACAGGTTCTGTTCATACAGGAGCCATCCTGGTAGACGGTCTTGGCGTTGGAGACGTAGGAAATATCGTACTTCGCGACAGACAGCATCTTGCAGAGGACGGCATCATGATCGTTGTTATGACTCTGGAGAGACACAGCAATGTGGTACTGGCAGGACCGGATATTGTATCCCGAGGCTTTGTCTATGTAAGAGAGTCTGAGGACCTGATGGATCACGCAAGAGAAGTGGTAGAGCAGGCTCTTGACGGCTGTCTGGAAAAAGGCATCACAGACTGGAGCAAGATCAAGGCAGCAGTGAAGGACGCACTTAGCGATTATGTATGGAAACGCACCAAGAGAAGCCCGATGATCCTTCCGATCATTATGGAGGCGTAAGCGGAGGC
>NZ_JAOQJM010000001.1:0-63042 GCF_025566865.1 Blautia acetigignens | reverse complement strand
CTCAACAGAGAATCAAGGGAATTAAGAAGCGACCCGCTTGTAAATGCCTTTCTTGATGCAGAGCTGGCTCTTTGCAAGCTTATGCAGAGAATCTGCAAGTCACTTACAGAGGGAATCGAGCTGGATGTCCCGGAGTTATAACTGTCCGCTATTTGGGCAGCTGACTGGAAATTAAAGGAGGAAACATGGGTAATACAAGAGATCAGGTGGGAAAGGTGGGGCTTTTTCTTGCCAGCGGAGTATTCCGTACCGCTTTTTACGTCTGCGTGGCACTTTTGATCTTCTGGCTGGGCAAATCTGCTTATCAGTTTGGCTATGATGTGTTCAACCAGCAGGCAGTAAGTCCGGGAGCAGGTCAGGAAGTAACGGTAGTGATTCCAGATGGGGCTTCCACTTACGATGTAGCCAAGATCCTGAAAAGCAAAGGACTGATCCAGGACAGCCTGGTATTTTTTGCACAGGAGAAACTTTCTACATACAAGGGTCAGATGAAGGCTGGCACCTATCTTCTCAGCACTGCATACACACCTACCCGTATTATGGGAATCCTTGCAGGAGATGAGGAGCAGGCAGGCGTTTCTTCAGATGACGGTACAAATGCTGCTGCAGATACCGGCAGCGATGCTTCATCTGATGGTGCAGCGGATACCGCAGCAGGGGAAGGAGAGTCCGGCCAGTGATCGTAGAAGAAAGGATGCGCACTTACATCAATTCTCTTGATATGGGAAATACTTCTTTTCTGGAAGAATTGGAAAGGAAAGCTCTTTTAGACCGTGTTCCCATCATCCGCAAGGAGATGCAGAGCTTCCTTAAAATGTTCCTTGCAGCTACCCGCCCGCAGACCATCCTGGAGGTGGGCACTGCAGTGGGCTTTTCCACAATTCTGATGTGTGAATACGGCCCTGCGGACCTGAAGATCACCACCATTGAGAATTATGAGAAAAGGATTCCCATTGCCAGGGAGAATTTCCGAAAGGCAGGAAGGGAATCCCAGATCAGCCTGCTTACCGGGGATGCCACCGAGATCCTTGGAAAGCTGGATGGAACCTATGATTTTATTTTTATGGATGCTGCCAAAGGGCAGTATATTCACTGGCTGCCGGATGTGCTTCGTTTAATGCATAAGGGCAGCATTCTTGTTTCTGATAATGTTCTCCAGGAAGGAGACATTATCGAATCCCATTATCTTGTAGAGCGACGCAACCGTACCATTTACAAACGGATGCGCCAGTATCTGTATGAACTGAAACACAATCCGCTTTTGGAGACCTCCATTCTTCCATTGGGAGACGGAGCAGCCATTAGCGTAAAGAAAGAGGAGTCGTATGCGTAAACCAGAATTATTAGTTCCGGCAAGCAGTCTTGAGGTTCTGAAGATTGCCACTGTTTTCGGAGCAGACGCTGTTTATATTGGAGGAGAGGCTTTCGGCCTTCGCGCCAAAGCCCGTAATTTTTCAAAGGAAGAGATGGCACAGGGAATTGCATTTGCCCATGAGCACGGTGTGAAGGTGTATGTGACCGTGAATATTCTGGCGCACAACTATGACCTTGAGGGCGTAAGGGAATACCTGAAGGAATTAAAGGAACTGAAGCCGGATGCCCTGATCATCGCAGATCCCGGTATTTTTACCTACGCCAAGGAAATCTGTCCGGAGATTGAGCGCCACATCAGCACCCAGGCCAACAACACCAATTATGAGACCTACCGTTTCTGGTACAATCTTGGAGCCAAGAGAGTGGTCAGTGCCAGAGAGCTTTCCCTGGAGGAGATTCGCCAGATCCGTGCCCATATCCCGGAGGATATGGAGATTGAGACCTTTATCCACGGCGCCATGTGCATTTCCTATTCCGGGCGCTGTCTGCTCAGCAATTTCCTGGTAGGAAGAGATGCCAACCAGGGAGCCTGTACCCATCCCTGTCGCTGGAAATATTCCATCGTGGAAGAGTCAAGACCAGGGGAGTACATGCCGGTTTATGAGAATGAGCGTGGTACCTATATTTTCAACTCCAAGGATCTTTGCATGATCGAGCATATGGATGATGTGCTTACCAGCGGAATTGACAGCCTGAAGATCGAGGGCCGCATGAAAACAGCCCTTTATGTTGCCACTGTTGCCCGTACCTACCGGAAGGCCATTGACGACTATCTGGAGGATCCAGCCAAATACCAGGCCAATATGTCCTGGTATCAGGAGCAGATCGCAGGCTGTACCTACCGTAAATTCACCACAGGCTTCTTCTACGGCAAGCCGAACCAGGAAGCCCAGATCTATGACAACAATACCTACGAGAAGGGATACACCTATCTTGGCTTTGCGGAAGCAATTGACGAGAGAGGATACGTTCAGATTACACAGAGAAATAAATTCACTGTGGGAGAGACCATCGAGATCATGAAGCCGGATGGAGCCAATGTGGTGGTTCCTGTGAAGGCGATCTATGATGAGGAGGGCAATTCCGCAGAGAGCGCTCCCCATCCGCAGCAGAAGCTGTTTGTAGATCTTGGCGGCGGTGTCCAGGTTTATGATATTCTCCGCCGCAGTGAAGCGTAAATTATGATTCAGGGAAAAGCGTCCGCAGCTTATGCAGGGCGTTTTTTTCGATTCTGGAGACGTAGGAGCGGCTGATGTGAAGGTGGCGGGCGATTTCCCTCTGTGTCTGTTCTCTTTTGCCGAAAAGACCGAAGCGGCAGCAGATCACTTCATATTCTTTTTCCGTGAGAACGGTTTTCATGGAGCCAAGCACATGGCGGATGCTCTCCCGTGTGGAATATTCCTCCACCACATCCACGGCAGGACCTTCCATTACGTCCAGAAGACTGATCTCGTTGCCCTCTTTGTCCGTTCCAATAGGTTCATACAGGGAAACTTCCCTGGAATGCTTTTTCCTGGTGCGGAACATCATCAGCAGTTCATTGTCGATGCATCTGGCTGCATAGGTGGAAAGCCTGGTGGTTTTACCTGGGTCAAAGGTGGAAATTGCCTTCATCAGGCCGATGGTGCCGATGGAGATCAGGTCGTCAAGCTCCACATCTGCTCCCTGATATTTTTTTACTACATGGGCAACAAGCCGCAGATTACGCTCAATGAGAATGGTTTTTGCTTCCATATCGCCCCTTTGGTACTGCTGAAGATAATGCTGCTCCTCGGCCATTGTCAAAGGTTTCAAAAAAGTCTTCAAATCGCTACCTCAAAGGGGATTTCTATATAGTCTATGAAAAATACAGGCTCTAAGTGCCTGATGGAATTCTTTTTTCGAATTAACATTGAAATGAGAGGGTAAAATCATTATAATAATGAAAGAGTCGAAAGAAAACGAAAGACGTAAGGTGAATGATTTTGAAAAAAAAGATCGAACAGCTTTTAAGTGGAAATTTTGAATATGAACAGCCGCCACTTCTTTTTTCCAAAGAGAAGATCACCATGACCATGAAGGCTGGTGAGACCAAAAGAGGCGAGGTGTACGTAGGAACCGAGGATAACCGCAGGATACGCGGATTTGTCACCTCGTCAAGCCGCCGTGTAGTGCCGGGGATGGATCATATTTCCGGGACAACGGTACGGCTTCCTTTTGGCGTGGATACGGTAGGCCTTGTCCCAGGGGAATGCCTGAAGGGCTGGCTGTGCTTTACCACCAATGTGGGAGAAGCCAGGATTCCCTTTGAGATCGAGATTGAGAAAGAAGAAATCCGCAGCTTTACAGGTGTGGTGGAGAATCTGGATGCCTTTGTGCAGGTGGCAAAGGATGATTTTAAGGAAGCATTCCGCATCTTTAAGGATCCAAGCTTTGCCAGAATTCTTGAAGGTGAGGATGAGAGAAGCCAGACCCTTTACCAGGGATTATCCAGACAGCCTGTAACCTACCAGCACCTGGAGGAGTTTCTCATTGCCGCCGGCAAAAAAGAGAAAGTTACCATCAGCGCCAGGGAAGTGGGCAAGGAATATTATGAACTTAAGGATTCAGTGAAGGAATCCTTCTATATACAGAGAAGCGGATGGGGACATCTGCGCCTTGATGTGGAAGCTACAGGGGATTTCCTGGATATTCCACGGAAGGTTGTGACAGATGAGGATTTCATCGGCAGTCACTATGAGGTAGAATACCTGCTTCATAAGGAGAAGCTTGGAACGGGAAACCAGTTTGGCAAAATTGTGGTAAAGAGCCCTTATCAGGAGCTGGTTTACACCATTGTTGCCTCTACCAGCGGCAAGCTTGACGTGGATATCCGCCTGAATCAGAAGAAGTGCAAGCTGGATCTTCTGCGGGACAGCCTGTCTTATCTTTGCTATGAAACCGCTAAGGCAAGCAATCTGGAAGGAAAAGACAATCCAGGGGCAAATGGCTGGATGGACTTTTCCACCTGGTGTGCAAGCAGCCATTATATTTTGAACCAGCTGCACCAGTCCGGCTGTGAATATCCGGAATATCAGATGTACGAGGTCTTTCTTCTTTATCTGGAGAACCACCATGAGGAAGCCCGCGCACTTCTTGAGAGCTACGAGGACAAATCCTATACAAGGGACGATCTGGAGTTTGCAGGAATTTATTTGTATCTGTGCACACTTACCGGACTGTACAAGGACAAGGTACATGCCCTTTCCAGAATCCGCAATTTCTACATGCAGAAAAGCGACAGCTTCCTCCTTCTGTGGATCCTTCTGAAGCTGGATCCGGCTTACAAGGAGACTCCGTCCAAGGCCCTGTTCGTGCTGGAAGAGCAGTTTGACAAGGGATGCAGAAGCCCATTCCTTTATCTGGAAGCGTGGAAGATTATCTGTAAGGACATGACTTTGCTTCATCGTCTGAGCAGCTTCTGGGGACAGGTGTTCCGTTTTGCAGCAAGGCGGAATCTTCTCACGGAGGAGCTTGTCATGCGTCTTGCATATCTTTCCGGATATGAGAAAGACTATAATGAGAGCATTTACCAGGCAATGGCCAGGGGATACGACCAGTATCCTTCTGACGATACCCTGGAAGCCATCTGCAAATATGTGATGAAGGGAAATCCCAGAAAGCCGGAATATTTCCGCTGGTTTTCCCTGGCAGTGGAGCATGGGCTGCGCCTGACCAGACTTTATGAATACTATGTGGAGACCATGGATACCTCCAGAAGAATCGAGCTCCCCAAGGCTCTTTTGATGTATTTCACCTACAATAGCGATTCCCTGGGAGATTCCAAACGTGCCTTTATCTATTCCTGCATTGCAGCCAATAAGGAGAAGGAGCCTGCCGCATACGAGCGCTATATGCAGAGCATGCAGGATTTTGCGAAGAAGAAGCTTTCCGAGGGCAAAATGAACGAGAGCTATGCGGCACTTTATCAGGAATTCCTTATGGAGCCGCGCACAAAGGAAGCGGGAGATCTGATCGCACAGAAGATGTTTACCCACCGCCTGTATTTTGAGGACAAAAAGGTCCGCTATGTGATCGTGCGCCACAGCCAGATGGAGCAGGAAGAGATTTATACCTGTGTGCAGGGCGTGGCTTATCCAAGAATCTATACCTCAGACGCGGCCATTCTTTTCCAGGATGACAAGCAGCGCAGATACAGTGTTACTGTGGATTACAGCCTGAAAAAGGTGATGGACGAGGAGTCTGCAGTAAGAAAGGTTCTGGACCTTGGGGTGACAGAGCCAGGCGTGCTTCTTCACTACTGCGAGAGCCATGAGCTTGACGGAAACAACCTGGATATTTTCCAGAGACTGGTGCAGTCTGACGCATTCTGCCAGGAGTACAAGCAGAAAGTACGCCGCAGAATCCTGGATTATTATGCAGAGCATGTATACGGAGAAGACCTGGATGACTATCTGAAGAAGATGGATTACCGGGAATATGCCCGTGTGGACAGACAGAAGCTTCTGGAGGTGCTGATCAGCAGAGGGCTTTTCTCACAGGCACTTGCCATTGTGGAGGAGTTCGGCTGCGAGGGCGTGGATATGAGAAGCCTTCTTAAGCTGGCAAGCCGGATGATCGTCCGCTGTGATCTGCTTGAGGATGAAGAGCTTCTGGCGCTGGCTTCGGATGTATACAGAAACGGTTTTTATGATGAGGTTATTCTCAATTATCTGATGAAGTACCGCTTCGGACCAGTGGATGAAATTCTCTCCATCTGGAAAAGTGCCTGCGGTTTTGAGATGGATACCTATGATGTGGAGGAGAAGATCCTTCAGCTTCTCATGTTTACAACAGATTACCGCAAGGAAGGGGAGCATGTGCTGGAATCCTATATCCGCCATTCCGGAAGGGAGTGGATCGTAAGCGGATATCTGACCCATGTTTCCTATGGGATTTTTGTGAAAGAATATGTGATGAGCCCCTTTGTGAAGAACTGCCTTGTGAATGCATATATGCAGAAATGGGCGGTGGATTCGGTGTGCCATCTGGCTTTGTTCCGGGAGCTTTCCAAAGAGAAGGGCAGAAACGAGGCGCTTCTTTCTCTTGAGAAGGAGCTTCTGAAAGAATGTATGGACAAGGGAATGGTATTTTCCTTCTTCCACAGGCTTGCCCCGGAGCTGCTCAGCCTTTATCAGATGGATGACAAGACTTGCGTGGAGTATCATACCAGTCCGGATGCGAAGGTGATGCTGGTGTATGCATTGGATACCGGACTTGGAAGAGGACTGGAATATAAGACAGAGCCTCTCAAAAACGTATATGAGGGTATTTTCACCAAGACATTCACTATGTTTTATGGAGAGACTCTGCACTACTATTTCTGTGAGGAATGTGACGGACAGACAAAGAAATCACCAGAGCGGGTGCTTAGCATGAGTAAGGTGGAGGGCACGCCGTTCAGCAAATATCAGATGATCAATCAGATTTTGTCGGCACGGAAGCTGGATAAGAGCGAAGAGGTCAAAAAGGGACTGAAGAAATACCTTCGCCAGGAACAGTATGTGAAAGAAATGTTTGTCATTACAAAAGAGGACTGAATATATGAACGAAATTCGTGATTTGATCATAGGAATTGATTTTGGAAAAGACTATTCCCAGATCTGCTATTATGACCGGAAAGGGGAGAAACCCTGCTCGGTGTCCATGAAGATTGGAACTGAGGAATATGAGGTCCCCACCTGTATCTGCAGAAGGGGAGAGCAAAAGGAATATACAATCGGTGTGGAAGCAGTGTATTTCGCACGGGAAAAAAGCGGCCAGCTGGTGGATGACCTGTATGAGGTCTGCAAAAAAGAAGACAGCGTACAGCTTTTTGGAGAGCAGGTAGAGCCATGGGAGCTGCTGGGCGTTTTTCTTCGGGGAATGCTGAAATTCCTGGGTGTGACAGACGTTGTGAAAAATACCAAATGCCTGGTGATCACAAGTCCTGAGCTTGAGGATACACAGGTGAAAAACCTGGAAAAAGCCTGCCAGGACATTGGATTTGGCAAGAACCAGTATATGCTGATGGATCATGGGGAGTGCTTCTATTATTATTCCCTGACCCAGAAAAGGGAGACCTGGAACCGAAGCATTGGCTGGTACTCCTTTCACCAGGATGAGGTGGAGTTCCGCCAGCTGACTATGGACGGCGGTACCAGACCGGTACTGGTGCGCCTGGAGGAGCCTAAGGTGACTACGCTTCCCTCCCTCACAGCGGATGAGGAGAAAAGAGAGAAGGCTGTGGAGGCCAGAGATGAGGCTTACCGGGATTTCATAAAGGAAACTTTGGGAACCGGGCTGTTTTCCAGCATTCAGATCACAGGCTACGGCTTTGATCCCAAGTGGGCGAAGAAGTCCATCGGAAGCCTTTGCATGCAGAGAAGAAAAGTCTATTACGGCAACAATCTTTTCGCAAAGGGAGCCTGCGCTGCCGGAAAAGAGCGGATGGAGGATAAGATCCTTAAGGGCTACCGTTATATGAGCCCGGCACTGGTTCTGAAAGACATTGGCATGGATATGCGGGTGATGGGTGCGCCTGCCTATTATCCTCTTATTGAAGCCGGAAAGAACTGGTATGAGTGCAAGGCCAGCTGCGAGCTGATTTTGGATGATACCGCAGAACTCGTTTTTGTGGTGGGAACCTTCGGCGAGAAGCAGAAAAAGAAGGTGATCATGGGACTGCCGGGATTGCCGGAGCGTCCGAATAAGACCACAAGACTGTCTCTTTCCCTTGCGTATGTATCACAGAAGCGCTGCCGTGTTCAGGTAAAGGACCTGGGCTTTGGGGAGATGTTCCCGTCAAGCGGCAAGGTCTGGGATGAACTGGTAGAGTGGTAAAGGAGGCAGGAACATGAGCGGATATATTTTATGTCAGACAAAAAAGGCCGGAAAGCCTTATTTTGTGGAGAACATCAGCACGAATATTTATTCACTGGAAGAGCTTTGCTATTACCTGTACCATAACCTGTATCTGGTGGATTCCTCTGTTATGAATGAGGGCTTATGTATCTGGATCAGCGAGGAACTGGATCTGCCAAGGCTGGCAGCCAAGCTTCGTCCCCATCTTGGCAAATTTGCAAGTATTGAGGATGTGCTTTATCCCATTTTTAAGGAGATCAATTATCTTACCTATGATGAGCTGAAGGCCCTGAATGTGAAGCTGGCAAAGCTGGATCAGGAGGCGCCTCTTCTTCGCCAGAAGCAAAAGGGAGATGCGCTGGTGGCAAACAAAATGTACGTCAGTGCCATCAAGGTTTACCAGCAGCTTCTTAAGAAAGAGGGGCTGGAGCAGGTGAAGCCGGGGCTTACTATGAGCATCTGGCACAATTTGGGATGTGCGTACAGCTATCTTTTCCAGATGGAGAAGGCATTGGAATGCTTCTGGGAGGCATTCCTTACAGAGAGCAGCGACAAGGAACTGATCTGCTACCTGCTTGCGTACAGAAGCGTAAAGAAGCCGGAGGAGTATGAGAAGAAGCTGAAGGTGTTAAATGTTTCTTCTGAGGTGAAGGCTGCTTTGAAGGAAGCGCTGGATCAGTTTTCCCAGAAAAAAGAGATCAGCATCAGACCAGGCAGGACGGACGAAATGCTGGAAAAATTAACAGGGGAGTATCACAGGAGCACAGGTTCATGATGAATCTGTGCTTTGCTATTTGTTTTTTATCTCCGGCATTAAAATTTCATGTTGACAGAAACGCTTTCGTATGCTACCATACAAACATGCTTTAACATGGTAGCGTGAAAACGTACTAAAATTACTTTGAGAACAACTTTCAGGAGGATAGATATTATGAAGAAGAGAATGCTGGCGATTATGATGAGTGCCCTGATGGCAGCAGGCGTGTGTTCCGGTGTAACTGTTTATGCAGATGCAGACAGCAAGACACTGACTGTTGGATTTGATGCAGAGTATCCGCCATTTGGATATATGGATGAGGACGGTGAGTATGTTGGATTTGACCTGGATATTGCACAGAAGGTGTGCGACAACCTTGGATGGGAACTTGTGAAGAAGCCGATCAACTGGGATTCCAAGGACATGGAGCTGAATTCCGGAAACATCGACTGCATCTGGAACGGCTTCACGATCAACGGACGTGAGGACGACTACACCTGGTCTGATCCATATCTGAACAATGAGCAGGTTATGGTAGTTGCTTCTGATTCCGGAATTGATACTCTTGCAGATCTTGCTGGCAAGAACGTAGTGGTTCAGGCAGCTTCCGCAGCACTGGATGCGCTGAACAGCGATGATAACAAAGACTTGACAGACAGCTTCGGTTCCCTTACTGAGAACCCGGATTACAATACCGCATTTATGAACATTGATTCCGGTGCAGCAGATGCCGTTGCAGTTGATATCGGTGTTGCCAAATACCAGCTGGCTCAGAGAGAAGAGGGCAAATACAAGATCCTTGACGAGCCAATCCAGAGCGAGCAGTACGGCATCGGCTTTGCCAAAGGCAATGAAGAGCTCCGCGATACGGTATGGGCAGAGGTTATGAAGCTGTACGAGGACGGCGAGATCGATAAGCTGGCAGAACAGTATGGAGTCGCAGATATGCTTTGCCTTGTAGATGAGGACAGCAAAGACGCAGAAGATGAGAATGCGGATACAGAAGAAGCTGCTGATGCAGAAACAGAAGATGCAGCTGAGGATGAGGCTGAATAATCCTTGAAATTGCCGCTGAGTTTTGATTCAGTTAAATTCAATATATTAGAACAAATTATTTTGTACATAGAAAAGCAGAGAAGAGGGTACCTGGCGCACCCTCTTTTCTTAGCGAGAAGGATGTCTGACGGAAAAAGGGTGCTTTGTAATTCACAGAGGTGAAAAAATGTGTCAGACAGACATCTTAGAATACAAGTATCAACAGGAGGAAATCAAAAAACTATGAGTTTTAGTGTGATGTTAAGCCAGCTTGCAAAGGGAATGACGGTAACCACCGAGATTTTCTTTGTAACCCTTGTTTTTTCCCTGCCCCTTGGACTTCTGGTCTGCTGGGGAAAAATGTCCAAAATACCAGTGATCCGGTGGATTATGACCGCCTATATTTCCATCATGCGCGGAACGCCGCTGATGCTGCAGCTGATGGTAGTATATTTCGGCCCTTATTTCATTTTCGGAATCCGCATTTCCATGGGCTACAGCCTGATTGCGGTATTCATTGCCTTTACCATTAACTACGCAGCCTATTTTGCAGAAATTTACCGCGGCGGAATTGAGTCCATGCCGGTAGGCCAGTACGAAGCAGCTAAAATCCTTGGCTATTCCAAGGCACAGACCTTCTTTCGCATCATCCTGCCTCAGGTATTTAAGCGAATCCTTCCGTCCATCACCAATGAGGTGATCACCCTGGTCAAGGACACCTCCCTTGCCTTCGTAGTAGCAGTAGCCGAAATGTTCACCCTGGCCAAACAGATCGCCAGCTCCCAGACCACTATGGTTCCTTTTGTGGTAGCCGCCGTATTTTATTATGTATTTAACCTTCTGGTAGCTGTGATCATGGACAAGGTAGAGAAAAAACTGAATTATTATCGTTAAGAAGAATGGAGTCCCTCATTATGAAACTATTTGAAATGAAACACATAAAGAAAAGCTTCGGAGCTCTGGATGTGCTCCGCGACATTTCCCTGGAAGTAGACCAGGGCGAGGTCCTCAGCATCATCGGCCCTTCTGGTTCCGGCAAGTCCACCCTGCTCCGCTGCGCCACCGGTCTGGAAATCCCGGACTCCGGCGAAATCATCAAAAATGGAAAAATCGGCCTGGTATTCCAGAACTTCAATCTTTTCCCCCATTTTTCCGTCATCAAAAATATTGCTGACGCCCCCATTAAAGTCCAGAAACGAGACAAAAAAGAAGTCTACGCCCAGGCAAGAGAGCTTTTGAAAAAAATGGGACTCTCTGACAAAGAAAACTATTACCCCTATCAGCTTTCCGGTGGACAGCAGCAGAGAGTTTCCATTGCCAGGGCTTTGTGTATGAACCCGGATATTCTGTTTTTCGATGAACCAACATCCGCCCTTGACCCGGAACTTACAGGAGAGATCCTGAAGGTTATTAAGGATTTGGCAGCCGAACACATCACTATGGTAATCGTCACCCACGAGATGAATTTTGCCAAAGATATTTCTGACAGGATCATTTTCATGGATGATGGCCTCATTGCAGTAGAAGGTACCCCGCAGGAGGTATTTTCCTCTGAACATGTACGAATGAAGGAATTCCTGGGGAAATTCCATCAGGGGCTTGCTTAAAATCTTTGGATGTTATATAATCCCATCTTTGACAGTTGTAAGGTGACAAAACGGCTACAAACCCAGTAAATGTGAGGGTTTGGTAAGGATGTTTTTAAGATTTAGGTTTTGCGGTATAGTATGTTGCGTACTATACCGCTTTCCCTTTCCACAAAGTGACCTTTGAGTGGTCGAATACTCCGATATGGTTATAGATAATTTCAATTTCCTGTAAGCGTTTACCGCTGCTCTTATCAGGAGCATGGACAATAATTTTGTCGATAAACTCATGTACAATTTCTGGTGTTAGTTCTGTAAGGTTAGTGTACTTGCGGACTACTGAAAGAAATTGCTTTACATCCACAGATTGTTTTTCTTCTTTCTGTAATTCTTTCTCTAAGGAAGTCTGTTCTTTCTGCAAAGTATGCTGTTCTTCCTCATATCCTTTTGAAAGTTTCATAAAGCGCTCATCTGAAAGTTTTCCACTAATATTGTCTTCATAAATCCGTTGAAAAATTTTGTCCAACTCTTGAATACGGGAATGGATTTCTGTAAGCCGTTTTTTCTTTTGCGACAGTTCTTTATTTCTTTGCCGCATATCCGTATCCATGACCATCTGAACAAATTCATCTTCATAATCTGATACATAGCGGATAACTTCTTTCAGGTTTTCCAGCACAATTTGTTCGACTACTACATTACGAATATAGTGCATAGTACATGATTTTGAATTGTGCCGGTAATTGCTGCATACAAAATTATGTTTCTCTGCGCTCTGTGCCATTTGCCTATGAAATGTCATTTTGCTTCCGCAATCTGCACAGTAGAGCAAACCAGAGAACATAGGCATATCCCCCATTTTGGTAGGGCGGCGTTTTCCGGAACGGATTTTCTGTACAATCTCAAAGGTTTCCTTGTCAATGATTGCTTCATGGGTATTCTCAAAAATCCTCCATTGTTCAGGACTGTTATCAATTTTTTTGCGATTTTTATAAGACTTAACATGGGTCTTAAAATTCACAGTATGTCCTAAATAATCCATTCTTTCTAAGATGTGAGATACCACAGTTGCGCTCCACAGATACTTGTCAGGTGGAAGAACGGTTCGTGGCTTTTCCCCATGCTCTAACGCATAATAAGTAGGGCAAAGAATTTTTCTTTCCGTTAGAATATTGGCAATTCGTGTCGGTCCATAACCATTGACACATAAACGGAAGATTTCCCGAACCACTTCGGCGGCTTCTTCATCTATAAGCCATTCCTTTTTATTGTCAGGATTCTTCATGTAGCCATAAGGAGCGTGAGAACCGATATGCTCGCCTGCCATTCCTTTAGAACGTTTGACTGCACGGATTTTTTTGCTGGTGTCCTTTGCGTACCATTCGTTGATTATGTTACGAAATGGGGTAAACTCATTCTCCCCCACATGGCTATCCACGCCATCATTGACAGCAATAAAATGGACATCCAGGTTCGGGAACATAATTTCTGTGTACATTCCCACCTGCAAATAATCACGCCCAAGTCTTGACATATCTTTGACTATAACGCGTTTGATTCTTCCTGCTTCGACCTCTGCAATCATTCTTTGAAAATCCGGTCTGTTGAAATTTGTACCAGAAAATCCATCATCTACAAAAAACACATAAGGCTGATACCCATGTTCGATTGCATAACGCTTCAGGATTTTTTTCTGGTTAATAATACTGTTTGAATCACCCTCCTGTTTATCATCTTGTGAAAGCCGACAGTATAATGCGGTTAATTCCTCTGTTTGATTTCCAATCGGATAAATGGAAGTGATAGTGTTGTTTGACTGCTGTAACATAAATACCTCCTATCCGACAGTCAAACAGACAATGCTTTTGCAACTTTATTGTACCGCATTTTCTGTTTTCTGTCTGCCCTGTTTTATAGCAAAATTATTGTTTCAAGTCATTACGGATAAGCCTTTTTACTTTCGTTACTGCGTCTTCCTGTGCCTGTTCTTTTGAGCGGGATTTTACCACATAACAGGTGTTTCCTATCTGGTATTCCCGTATCATTTCAGGGACAGGATTCTTTGTGTTTTCCATAAGATAACAACCTCCTGTTATTTTCTTTGAAGCAAACCGAACAGCTTTCGCTAAAGCTCATGGGAATCTCACCCCTGCATGGTTCTCATCCAGCCGTACCCTTTGCCAGCGGTGCTACATCATCACACGGACTAAGGCTGTACGGAAGTATCATTATCACGATAGAAAGGTCATGGCGGCAGCTCTGCGGTAAGCTGCTTATGGAACGCTGGCAGGAATCGCTATCCGGTTTCATCCCTCCTTTTGTGGGTTACGGCGTGCCAGCCCAACGGCTCTCTTTCTATCGAAACGTATTCGGCTGCTTTATGCTGCGTTGATTAGACGCTTTCTTTTTCAAGGAACAATCCGGCTTTGTTAGCCTGTTAAAATGCACTGGTGATAATGCACTTTAATAGACTGGCAAGCTCTGTCTGGGAAGCATGGGCTTGTCCATGCTTCCACAGGAGAGCGTTATTTTTATTTTGGTTCCCTGATTTCAAAAGATAAAATCTTTGCAATCAGACGTGTTTCCATCCGGCGGCGTAGGGTTTCATCTACAACCATGTGGGTATTCCCATATTCGTCTTTCATGGGACGCATGGAACGGCTGGCAATAAAACCGCTGTAATGGCGTACAATCTGGTTGACTGCTTCAATATCGCCGTCCGCAGCCCTTACAATCACAGGAAACGGAATCATAGGGTGCTTTGCTGTCATGCTTCCTCCTCCATAAATTTTTTGATAAATTCTAGTCCGGCGTGTCTTCTTCTCTGGATAGTAGAACGGTTGACTTCCAGAATTTTTGAAATTTCCGTATCGTCAAATCCAAGAAAATAATATCTCAGGATAACATCACGTTTCTTTCCATCCAGATTTTCTAATGCTTCTGCTAACAGGCTGTTTTCAATACGGACAGTAAATCCATCCATTTCAAAAGTATGGAAGTGGGATGGGTAGGTGTCTTCGGAAGAAAACAGATTAACGGTGTAATCGTCCATATCACAAAACAGGGTTTCCCGTTTGCACTGTCTGGACAACGCTTTGAGATAGTCTTTGCGTTCATCTTCCATAGCGACTTTACAGATGTAATCAAACTGGTTCTCTATGGTTGTCTGAAATTCAGATGGCTTCATCATTACTCACCCCCTTTCCAGCCTTGAAAGGGAGCGAGTTGATAGGAATTTCTGCTTCTTTCCCCCTTTTCGCTCTTAGTCCCGACAGGACAGGGGGTGCAGTTGCATTTTTGAATAAAAAAATACACCCATTTTAAAATAAAAATGAGTGCATGAGAAATAACAGTAGAATAAATATGACTTGTCAGTTCATATTCAAAGTCGGACTTCCACAGTGGGGGAGCTATACTTTTTTTAATGAATGTAACTTATGTATGCTGTACAGCAACAAAGAAATCCCCATAGTGGCAATCCTCCTAAATGCCACTACTCATTATTCTGTGTTATCGTTGGTTCAAGAATAGACAAAAAGAAGCGGCGGCTCTAAAAATCAAAGCCACCGCTTCAAAGGCGCATGAAAATCTATCTGCGATACGACGGCTTTTTTTCTTTACCGTCGTCCGGCAGAGTATCATTTAATATTCATTTCTATTTTTCCAGTAAAATCTTCACATTCAATACCGATATAATTTCCGCCATCGGGAAGTGTAATAGTATCGCTGTATGTTCCAGTTGTTTCAAGTAAAGTTACTGCTTCATCAGCTCCCGAAATCCAAAATACCTTTGCAGTACCACTTAAAACTTCCAATGTACAGGTAACTGATATATCTTTTCCGGCTTCTCTTTTTATTGAAGTCCCTCCAAATAGATACTCTGTATCTGAAAAATTTTCATAGTCAGCTTGATAGCTTCCTGTATAATCATCAATCCCTTTTTCTTTTTTACCTTGTAGAGAGAGTTTTCCTGTAAGTTCTATGGAACCCGCAGATTGAACAACATTATTATAATGATTGAGAATTTCATCTTTTGTACAGCCGGAAAGCGTGGATACTCCAATAAGAATTAGTATCAATGATAAAAATATTTTTTTCATAAAATTTTACCACCCTTTCTTTGGTGCCGCCTTTTTCGCTTTTTTCTTTGCCTGTTTGAGTTCTGTTTCCTTCATGCAAATAATCAAGACTGCGGAAATGACAACAATAACTGCAAGGCTACAAATACAAGTTAATATGTTCCAGTTGACTGCGGTATCATAGCTGCGGTAGCCAATCATTCCAAGACTTGCCGTAATCGGATAAAGATTTGCTAACGTCATGTTTCCTGCGGCAAACATACCTCCATATCCGTAAACAAAGGCAATAATAACACCGACTAAAAAGCTGCCTGCTTTACGACAGGTAATTATAATAATCGGCAGAACAGCAATATACAAAAAGAAATTGACTGCGGTTATTTGTAATGCCGCTTTTAAGGCTAAGGATATTTGAAAACCCGGAAATCCTACAATCATTTCTGCGATAATTGTAAACAGACTGCATATCAAACCGAAGATAATAGACAGTACACCACATACAATCAATTTTCCGGTCAACAACCATTTAAATGAAATCGGTACAGTTAAAATATTTTTTAAGGTATCGTCCGTTTGTTCGCGGGAAATCATATATCCAGCAATCAAACTAATACACATAGGGAAAATCATGGACATATTGTTTTTGATAACCTGTTCTGTGAGGTAAGCAAAATCCCATACTGAACCATCATTTGCCATAGAAGTAAATAAAGTCAGCAAAACAGATAGAAGCATGAGCGCAACCCCAGCCCAAAGGATATGATACCTTTTTAGTTTATAAAACTCTGTTTTCACAATGCGAACCATAGTTATTCCCCCCTTTGTTTGTATAATCGGTCAATTAACCAAAATGAAATAATCGCCATAATTCCAAGTATCATTACGACTTGAAATGTTGAGGGAATAAGTCCTGTCATTTGTTCCAAGTCCATTTTTATTCCATGTGCTGCCATATCTCCGGCACTCCAAAATGTAGTTAATGGTGTAGGTAGGAACCACAATATTGTTTTTGGAAGTGCGTCAAACAATGCGGTTGCACTCATATTCAATACGCTATAAAAAACACATAGCAAAATTGAAAACACATAGGTCTTACTAAAAAAGACTACAAGCACAATCAGCGGCAATGTACCTGCTGTAATAAAAATCCCTGTTTCAACGGCTAAAAATAATTTGTAACCAAGTCCATAAACTTCTAATGTTCCCAAACCACAAAGAATTGTCGCAATAGTGGACGCAACGCAAAAGATAATTCCAAATAGAAATAGTACAAAAATTTTAGCAAGTACCATTTGGGTACTGGTTACAGGAATAGTACGCAAATTTTTGAATGTATCATTGTCCCGTTCCATAAAAAACAACATAGCTGCAATGACACCAATAATACAAGGAAGTAAAAACTGTATTCCGTACCCAAGTACCATATTAAAAAGTCCATCAAATGCGTCTGCCTTATCTGTGTATCGCTCCATCATAGAGGGAGTTGTCATTAAATAAGTCAGAGGGATAGGGAACATAAAAGCTGATAAGATAACCAGTGGAATAAACTTTTTCCGTTTCAATTTCAAAAATTCACATTTTATCAGTTTAAGCAATTCCCTCGCCTCCCGTCACTCGCTTGAAGTAATCTTCAAGACTTTCTTCGCAGGTATGAGCTTCTGATACCTCCAATCCATTTTCCACAAAGGCAGTTACAATTTTTCCTACGGATAAGTCAAGGTTATGCAAGCGTAAGTTATGGTCGTCCTGTATAGAAAAATGGCTTTCGTGGAAAGTACGTTCCAAAATTCTTGCTGCCTGTGCGGTATCAGAAAGAGTAAATCGAATATGTTTGCTACTTTTTTGTTCCAGTTCTGCAAGGCTTTCTTCTTCCAGTAGTGCGCCATGGTCGATAATACCAATGTCATCAGCCAATAGTGCGATTTCTGAAAGAATATGACTGGAAATTAAAATTGTTTTTCCTCTTGCGTCACAAAGCTCACGAATAAAAGAGCGAACTTCCGCAATACCGATAGGGTCAAGCCCGTTGATAGGTTCATCTAAAATTAAAAGTTCCGGGTCGTGCATAACAGCAAGTGCAATCGCAAGACGTTGTTTCATACCAAGCGAATACTGGGAAAACAGTTTTTTGTCCTTATAAGGCAGTCCTACTAAATCTAAAGCGTCTTTAATCGCATGATTGTTTGGCACACCTCGTAAGGTTGCAAAGATACGCAAATTTTCCGTAGCAGTCAGATTAGGATAGAAGCCGGGGGACTCAATCAAGCTACCGATACGGGGCAAAAGTTTCTTTTCATTCCCCTGCAAAGCCTTTCCCCATATTTTGACTTCGCCGGAAGTAGGCTTTGTCAATCCAAGCAGCATTTTCATAGTAGTTGTTTTTCCGGCTCCGTTTCTTCCAAGCAGTCCATAAATTCTTCCTCTCTGTACATGGATATTTAAGTCAGCAACACTCTTTTGTGAGCCGTACTGCTTTGTAAGATTTTTTGTTTCAATGATATATTTTTTGTCCATATTCAAACCTCCTGTTCTGTAAAGTATTCTATCACTCCAATCTTGCATTAACCTTGCAACAACCTTGCATTAACCTTGCAATTTCAAATACAGCTTCCGAAAGTAATTAAGGCTCCCGCCATAAAGACGGAAAAGCCTTAATCTATCAACGGAAAAAGTAAAGTAAATTTAGTTCCTTTTTCCGGTACACTATCTGCTGTTATTGTGCCATTCATCTTTTCCACAAGCTGATGAACGATAGATAAGCCAAGACCGCTGCCTTTTTCAGCACGCCCTTTATCACATTTATAAAGCCTCTCGAAAATATGTTTCAAATCTTCTTTTTCAATGCCTATCCCGTTATCAGTTAATCGAATTTGCATATTTTTTTCCTGCTTTGATAGGAATATTTCTATTTTGTCTGCATGACTGTGGGAAATTACATTCTGAATAAGATTATTCAATATCCGCATATAACCGTCCGTATCAAGTTTTACTCGGAAAGGCTGTTCGGGAATATCAATGTTATAATCTATCTGCCTATCTTCAAATATAGGTATCCAGTCAATCAAAATATTTCGTGTTAGTTCCGCAGCTTCAACGGTATTTATATCCATAGCAAACTCATTAGAGTTTAATTTGAACCAGTCAAAAAGAATATCTATATATTCTTTCAAATCGTGAGCTTTACGACGGGCAGTTTCGATATAGTCGTCCTTGTCTTTTCCTGTGACAATTCCTCTATGTGCGGCGTCAAGATACCCAATAAGTGTTGTAAGCGGTGTCCGAACATCATGGGAAAGGCTTGTCATAAGCTGGCGGTTCGTTTCTTCTGCCTGCCGGACAGTAGACAGCCTTTTCTCATAAGATACAACAATCTCATTGATTTCATAAGCAAGAGGAGCTACCAGTTCATTTGTTGCTGATAAAATCCGCCTGTTTCCATTCCCATTTTTTACATCAGCCAATGCGTCTGTTATTTCTGCTATCTGCTTTTTTACACGCCGGATAACAAGGCAAGAAACAAAAATAGAAAAAAGTGCAATGATAATTGATAGAAAAATAATCGCTTCCATAAAAATCAAACCTCCTTGCTAAAGCGATAACCAATTCCCTTAATTGTCTGAATGTATTTGGGGTTTCCGGGATTAACTTCTAATTTTTTACGAAGTCGGCTAATAATCGCCATAATGTTACTGTCATCATAAACATATTCTTCTCCCCACACTTCTTCATAAATCTGTTGCTTTGTCAAAATTTTTCCTTGATGTTTCGCGCAGTATAAAAGCAGGTCAAATTCCTTTGGGGGCAACTCAAAAGTTCCATTTTCCGTAATAATAGAACGATTTTCAAGGTCTATTTTCAATCCGTCAAATTCAAGCTGCTGTGTCATTCCGTCTGTTTGATTGAAACGGGTATAACGCCGTATAAGAGAAATAATACGGGCTATTAGTTCGTCCATATCAAAAGGCTTTGTCAAATAATCATCGGCTCCTGCGCGTAAGCCGCGCACTTTGGAAGCACTGTCATTTTTAGAGGTAAACATCAAAATCGGCAGACTGTTTTCTTTTCTGATTTCTTCCAGTGTTTCAAATCCGTCCATACCGGGCATCATAACGTCCAGTATCACAAGTTGATATTCTTTTTCTTTTAATTTTTGTAATCCCTCTTTTCCTGTATTACAAAAATCAGCTTCTATATCTTCTGATAAAACGCTTCGCTTAATCAGCGCACAAAGCTCTTTATCATCATCTATAATCAAAACTTTATTCATGGTGTAGCTCCTTTCCTTGTTTTATTCTCCCGTCAATCGGTTTTTCCGCGTCCTTTGGTATCAGCCACATATATCCAAGTTTTGAAACACCCAGTATGCGGTTTTCTCTGCAAAGTACCTGTACCCGCCTTTCAGAAATTCCCCATTTCTTCGCTGCTTCGGGGCAAGACATATATTCCATAACACCCAAGTCCTTTCTACAAATCATATCAGTATAATTATAGTCGGGCATACGAATAATAGCAAGTGCAAGCATATGAATTATTATGGCTATAAATAGGAACTGTATAGACGTATTCAGTATGAAAGAGGAACAGTAGAATGTATATGGGTGAATAAATATGGCAAAAAGACCAACAGCTAAATATGACTTTAAGGCTTTCGGACAAGCTATCAAAGCAGCGAGAACCGAACGAAAAGAGAGCCGTAAAAAAGTAAGTGATGAAATGTATATCTCACCACGTTATCTTGCTAATATTGAGAATAAAGGACAACAGCCGAGTTTACAAATTTTTTATGAGCTTGTAACACGCTATGATATATCCGTAGACCAATTCTTTTTCCCAGATAAATCAGCGGAAAAAGATACACAACGTAGGCAGCTTGATACACTGCTTGATAGTATGAGTGAGAAAGGAATACGGGTAGTCACCGCCACAGCAAAAGAGATAGCCGAAGTCGAAACAGAGGACAGGGGAATGTCCAGAACAGAATTTTAACGTGAAGACACATTGTAATCTTTCAGGAAATACAATGTGTCTTCTGCTTTATATAACTCTATTTCACAATCTCCCAGTTTTCTCCGTTCTTTTCCAGCACAAGGTCAAACTGTGATACCTGTGTTGTCATGGTCTGGTTATCCAGATATTTCACTGCAAGGGAAGCTGTCACCTGATTTCCGTTTCGGTTGTAGACCGGATTTACCAGTTCCGAGAAAATATATTCTTTTCCCACAGGTTTCAGCACACCCTCATTCACATAATAGGTTAGCTCCTTTGCGGTTGCCGTAGGGTACAGCTTGAAAAAGGTGGTGAGAAATTCGTTGATTTCCTCCGTGGTGATAGAATCCACCGTACCGTCACTTTGTACTGCTTTTGGGGTGTAGCCGGATTTTACGGGAACGCTGGTAATGGTTGGGTTCTGGACAATCGTCAGGTTTCCAGAGCCGTCCACATAAACCGTCACCTGATAGGCGGAACGGACAGTTTTACTGGATTCCCCCTCTGTGATACGTTGTTCCACCGTATAGGTCACTTGATAATGCTGCTCCTTTTCTTCTGTGATTTCCCATATCTGGAAGTCGGTTAGGGCAGATGATACGGGGATGTCTTTTCGGACAGTATCTACATTCAGGGTTTGCAGCTCTCCGGTGAGATACCCTTTTAAAGCGTTTGTCCGGTTATCAATGGAAGCGGCGGACTGTTCCCATGAATAGTAGACTTCTGCGAAATTCTCCACAAAATTCTCTATCTTGTGGGTGTCGAGGATGGTTTCCTCAATCACTTTGGTTTCATGGACAGTATGAATGTCTATTGCCGTGAAATTCTTATAGACGGCAAACAGGAAGCTCATCGCCAGCAGCACCCACAGGGCAATCACGGTTTTTTTATGGGTATTGACTTTGTAGACTTTCAGTTTCTTTTCTTTCTGCTTTTTCTGGTTATCCTCTTTTCTAATCTGAATCATATCGGTTCATCCTTTCTTATTGTTTGATTCGTCCGGCTCCGGCAAGGTGCTGTTGCCAGTAGGAGCCTGTCAGGTCTGCGTAGCCAATGGGATTTCCGGCATGGTACATCCGGTTATTCCCCACATACAGCCCCACATGGGTGATATAGGTTCCGGCGTTGTAGGTGGAGTGGAAAAAGACCAAATCCCCTGCTTTTGCTTCGGACAGGGGGATGTGCTGCGTCACATTATACTGTTCCTGTGCTGTCCGTGGCAGGGCGATTCCTGCCTTGCCATAGCACCACTGCACCAGTCCCGAACAGTCAAAGGACGTGGAGGGGGAATCGCCCCCATACACATACGTCCAGCCCTCATACTTTAAGGCTTCCTCCATGATAGCCTGCACCGTTTCATCATCAAACTGTGCCACGGTCAGATATTGCGATACCAAAAGGACATAGAACATATTCCCGTAGGAATACCGCCAGCCCCCGTTTTTCTCTACCGCAACAGGGTTGGTGTAGGTGACTTTCTTTCCGCCGGATTTGTCCCTTGCGAAGCTCTCTGCCAGTTCAAAGGTGTATTTTTTTCCGTGTCCTGCCACATAGTCTAGGAAACCGCCGCCGTAATTATAGGATTGAATCACACTGTTTAAGTCACAGCCCTTTGTTTCTGCCGCTGCGAGCAGTTCCGAGAAATACTTGCAGCCCTGTTTGATGGATTCTTCTGTACTAAGGGAGTTCGGGGGAAGCCCCAGAGATTCCGAGGACTGCATAACGTCTTCCAGCGTGCCGCCGGATTCCACCTGAATGATGGCGAGCAGCACATTTAAGTATTCCTCTATGCCATATTCCCTTGCATACTTTTCCAGCATAGGTTTATGGGCGAGGACTTCCTGTGATACGCTCACGCCCCCGTAGATAAGGTTTCCGCCGCTTCCGCCGTCTTCCTCATCCGAGAAGACAATCACCACCAAAAGGAGCAGGGAGAACATCATCACGAACACGCCGGAACAGGCGAAGAAAAGGTGTCTTAACTTCATGGTTTCTCCCCTTTCTTCTGTTTGGCAGCCGCTGTTACCGTTTTTGTCCACTCCTTTCTGGCGGTGGTACGCCGGATGGTAAAGTTCGATTCTTTTACCACAGGGGCAGCCCGTTTTCTTTCCGGTATCACAGGAGCCGTATCGTTCTGGAAAGGTCTTGTCGGGTGGGGAGCAGCCTGTGTGATAGTGGGAGCCGCTTTTTGTCTTTCATCTGGCTGGGATATGGAAGCAGATGGGACTATCTGGCGTTCTGTCCGTACAGGCGGTATCTGTTCATGGTGGATGGAAGCTGCCTTTACCACCGGAACCGAAGCCCGTTCTGCCACAGTTCCCCCATAAGGAACCTGTCCCCGTTCCCTGATGGATGGGGAAACCGGCTGCATGGCTGGTTTTCCTGTATGAGTGGTATCTGCATGATGTCGGAAATCTTCCGGCTGCTTTGCAGTAACAGGGCGTTCATGGACGGGAGCCGCCCCTTTGGGGGATTCGGAAGCTGTCTGTTGCGGCTGTTTTGCCTGTTCCAGTTCCGCCCTGCGTTCTGCAATGGTCTGTCTGCGGCTTTCTGCCTGTGCGTTCCGCTGTTCGGCTCTGGCAGTTCGGGTCTGGGTCACGCTGGAAGTAAAATCCCGTACTCCCTCTGATACCTGTGTTTTCCCGTGGTAAAGGGCGTACTTTGCATTGACAGGCAAATCCTTTGCCTGCTCCCGAAGCTGTCCGGCAGTATCGGCTATCTTATCTTTGGTATCTGCCACCGCACCTACCGCAGAGCCAGCCCGTTTCCATGCAGATTCCTTTTCCGGTGTTGCCTGCCCGTCTGGTCTGTTGTGGTCTGCCTGCGTTCGTTTGGAAGAACCAGATGTTGAAGCAGTTCTCTGGTCTGAGCCAGCCTGTTTTCCTGCATGATAGGCAGCCGTTCCAGCCCCAAGAGCCGCCACAGAACGTCCCAACTTATGCTGTAAACGGTGCATATGGGCGTGCATGAGCATACGGGGTCTTCGCATGATACGGCTTCCCATGCTTTGGGAATCCCCACTCTGCAAGGAGAACATCCCCATCAAATCCCCTAGCTTGAAATAAATTCCGGCAAAGGTCACTATCTGCAAGAACGCCGTCAGGAAGAACGGATATTCCCCAGACAGGTTGTAGAGCATGGTGGAAATACTGAACGCTACCGTGATAATCAGGGTGATTCCGGCTCTGGTAAGGATGGTGTTGAATAGTTTCGTAATGGCACGTTTAGACATCCCCTCAAAAGAGGGAACCATGCTAAGGAGAAAGCTCACAGGCAGGAACATGGCGTAGATGATAAAAAGCACCTGTGAGAAAATCATTATCCCCGTGAGCAGGAATACAAAAACGGAGATACCGATATTGAACATGAACAGGAAGAAGACGGTTCCCAAGCGGTTGATGGTCTTTGTGATGGTAAGGTTGGTGTTTTCCCTGTCTTCGATTTCTTCCACTACGATTTCTTCCCTGTCCTGTCCGTTGTTTTCGTCTGGACTGGTTGAGAGCAGGCGTTCCACACGGTCAGCCCCAAGACTCTCCACATCCGAGTTGCCATATTGCAGCAGGAGCCACGGCTGCTTGACCTGTATGGAAAACAGGCTGTCCCGTATCAAATCCACGCTGTCTTTTCCTTGACTTTCCGAGTTCGGCAGCACAATCTTTGTGCCAAGGGTCAGGCTGGCATTGCTGATGTCTGCGGAAAATTCATTGATTTTCCCGATATAATCAGGGGCATAGGCGATAAAGGCAGCGGACAGCACGAACACCACCACGAAATTCACAACGGCATGGATGGCTTTTGTGGTTTCCCGTTTGATAAGCCCTGTGTAGGCAACGTAAAGCCCCACCACCAGAATGAGAATCAGCAGGAACCCGACATAAAATCCCTCCGAGGACAAGCCGCCTGTGGTGACGCCTGCCAAGGTCTGCATATTTTTCCCAATGGAATCCGCCGTAGAGGAAATGAAGTCCAGCGAGTAGGCTTCCTGAATCAGATACCCCGTGGCGTTGGAAAGGTACAGGCTGATTGTCCAGATAAAATTTGTGATGGCATACAGCCCGTACATCACCTGTTTTCCGATACCATCCAGCCAGTTCCACGGGAGCCAGTCCCATCCGCTGTCCACATAAAAATCAAGCTGGTAGTTGTCCAGAGGATATTTGCTGTATTCGTTGGCAGCGTCCACCGTATCATCCACCAGTCCGGCAGCGTGGGCGGCTGTGCCGAAGACTGCCAGCAGCAGGAGGATGAGCAGGAGTGCCAGAAGCACTTTTCCTGCTATACTCCCGATTTTTTTTAAAGAGTTTTCTCCCTTTGTCCGGCAAGGGACAAGGGCTGTCCCCTGCTGAATGGGCTTTCTTATCTTCATTCCTCCACCTCTTTTCTTACGGGCGGTCTGGTATCAAAGGCATGGAACAGGTCTTCAAAGATAGGATGGAACTGTATCACTCCCACACGCCCGTACAAATCACTGATAAGGCACTGCCCGTTTTCCAAGTCACGGAGCCGCTTCTGGTTGTTTTCATCTTCGGAATCCACCCCGAAAAAGGCGAGGGTCTTCTTGATTTCGTTGATGTCTGTGGAACGGAACGCAAACTTCAAGCCCAGATTGTTTTTCAGCTTTTCATCCAGCAAATCATCCGTGTTCTGTGTCACAAAGTAAACGCCTGCGTTCATGGCACGTCCGGCACGAACCAGCTTCATAGAGAGGGTCTTGCCCTGTGCCACCTGTAGGAAGCTCCATGCTTCATCCAAATCCACAATCTTAAACACGCTACGGTCTGTATGGATGAAGTCGAGGGCAAAGGTACTGATTACAATGAGCATTGCCACGGAAAGCAGCTCCATTGTGGTGTATTCTTCAAACGAGGTTTCCTTATCCGGCAGCACCAAATCCGCCACCTGAATGATGTTGAGCTGCTTTTCAAGGCTGATGGACTGTGTGACATCCCCATCCGAAAAGAGCAGGTGTGCAAAGTCATAGTCTGTAAAGGATTCGATATGGTCGGCTATGCTGGTGCTGATGGCGGTTCCCTCCGCCCGAAGTTCCTCAATCACTTTGAAAAGCCCCCGTTCCTCACTGTTTGTCACTGCACGGATGGCTTTCCGAAGAACAGGGAACTTCTCCCCGTCACGGCTGGAAATGCCTGTTAAAAAGGTCAGGATGTCGATTGCCAGTGATTCGGAATCCTTTGGGTTCTCCATAATCACATACGGGTCAAGTAAGCCCCTGTTCTGTTCCTCTGAGGTCAGGTTTACGATATTGATTTCATGGGCGATTTCCGGCAAGGTTTCTTTCCAACGTCCCCGTTCCGCTTTCGGGTCAACAATGAGAGCCTGTGCCCCAAATAATACGGAATAATAGACAATCATGTTGTTGCTGAATGATTTTCCACCGCCGAGGGAGCCGACAAAAGCGGCAGCAAGGGCGTTGGTGACGGAGCCTTTTACCCCTTGACTGGCAAGGGCAGGCTTTAAGTACACGTTTCTTCCTGTATCAAGGCTGTACCCGATATAAATACCCTCCGTTTCTCCTAACATCTGGGTTGCCCCGAAGCCAAGACCAGCGAGGAAGTCACTGGTGACATACTGGATGTAATCGTTCAGATACCGTTTGCTGGCAGGGAGAAATTCCCCATGCAGCCCCAGCATATCCCCAAAGGGGCGAACCAGTTTCACGTTTAAATCGTCATAAAAATCTTTCACCTCATTGCAGCGGCGTTTCAGTTCTTCCAAGTCGGGAGCCGTCACACGCACCACATAGGACAGCTTGTACATGGATTCCTTGCTCTGGTCTAAGGTGGATTCCAGCTCATTTACGCTGTCCAGAGCGTCCACCACGTTTGTGCTGGTTTCACTGTCATTCTGCCATGCGTGGTTGTCCAAATCTTTCAGCTCTTTTTTCTTGTTCCGTACCGTAGAGAGGGCTTTCCGGTTTGTCACAATCTCCACATTCATAGAGGTATCAATGGGAAAGGTAAATTGCTGCTGCTGATAGTAAAAGATTTCAGAGGATGGAAAGTCCAGTTCCCCCACAATGCTGTTGATGGTGAAGTAGGCGGCATAAACTGTCCCGTCTTCCTGTTCGATTTTCAGATACCGCTGGTTTTCCTCTATCAAACAACGGGTGGGTTTGATAAGGTCATAGTATTTCACCAGCGTTTCCTCCTGAAACCGTTTCTTCGGCAGGTAATACTCATAATCTTCGTAGGCGGTTCCGGTCTGCCCGTATAAATGCTCAATCAGATAGCCAAAATCGTCCTTATCAAGCCGCCGGACTTTAAAGCGGCGTGAGATTTTATTCTCTAACAGTTTTTCCATCTTCTGAAACCGCCAGATTTCCTCATTGCTCATGGAAACAAAATCCCCCATGAGTTTGTGGTTGACTTCATGGAGGAAGTCGGAAACAGCGGTCTTTGCTTCCCTGCGGAACTGTTTCATGGTGACTTCCTGCTCATTGACAAGCAGCTTGAAGCCGATAAAAAAGCGGTAGTCCACCTGATTTTCCCCTATCATGGAAATCAGGGCTTCGGTCTGTGCGTCAATCTTTGCACAGGCAACGTCCTTTAACTTGCCCGTCACTTCCTGTTTGGAGCGTTCCTGTGCCGCCCGTATGCTGGATTCGGTGCTGATTTGCAGGGCGTGAATCTTCCCGTCCCTGTTCTGGGCGATAAGCTGCCGGAAGGAATCGTGTACCTGATATTTCTGTTCGGGGCTTAAAAAGGAATAGTTGTAGGGAAGCAGCTCATAGTAAGCAAAGCACTCCCCGTCATGGTTGAACACAAGGTTATTTTCGATATACTTAATCGGATATGCCATAAATATCACTCCTTACTGCCGTGATGGGCTGTGCCGGATATTCCTTTTCCAGCTTCACGGGCTTTCCTGCATAGGTCAGTTTCGGGCGTACCAGATATGCCAGTACGGATTTCAGGAAGCCGTAAGGCTTCTTCCCGTCAAAGGTCTTCTGGCACATGAACCAAGTGAGGGCAAAGGGTACGCCGAAGTATTTCAAAAATGCTCCGTCAATGAATGAAAGGGGAGGGAGGTTCCCCAAGAGCATAACTGCAAACACCGATACCACGAACCACGCCATCTGTGTGAACGTGATGGGGAATGGCAGCTTAAAATCATTGATGGAATAGAGTACCTTTTCCACCGACCAGATACTGGTATAGCTTCGTATTTTCTTCATGTTGTCCGTCCTTTCTAAAAAATGGGGACAGCAAAAGCCGCCCCTGAATAAAAAACCCGCCTGTATTTCCTGAAAGAGATACAGACGAGTCTACCGTAAGATTTCATATACGCCGTGGTTCGTGACAATAAAGGTTCCATCCAATTCCATGTCACGCCCATAGGCTGCATAGTCGATATAGTTTTGTAAGTGTGCCGGAAGTTCGCCAAGCTGTCCGCTTTCTTCCAGATAGTAGCGAGCCACATCCGCCATATCATCACAGCCGGAATGGCAGATAATATCATCTTCATGCTCACAGAGTTCTTCGATACTGCCAAAGTAGGATTGCAGCTCTGATAGTTCCTCCTGAATGTATTCCGGTAAGTCCTCCACCATTTCACACAGGCGGTTGATTTCCTCAATGGGGGTATATTCGTCAATCTCAAAGGGCAGCTCATAATCATGGATGGCGTATTCCTCATATTCATCATTCAAACCGATACGTTCTTTGACTTCCTCAAAGTCTACAGGCGGCGTGAACCATGCCCCGACCAGTTCGCCCTCATTGTATTTGCCTAAGTTGGCAATGTAAATCCGCATTTCTTCCACAGTGTCACCTCCATTCTCTGTCATGCTCCTTTTGGGGAGTTACGCTCCCCAAGCCCCTAGTGGACTTCCGCCATGAAGCAATCAGAGCTTGCTCCATAACGGAAGTGTAAAATGGGTTTCCTATGCACCGATAATCTTATTGAACAGTTCCAGTAAGATGTCCTTTACACCGTCCGCATTGAAGACCAGACCAACCGCTACAAGGGACACCACCAGAAAGCCAATAAGTTTGGAAAATTCCCTCTTAAATCCGAGGTACAGTCCAATCACCACGATTGCCAGCAGCACAAGGGACTGGGCGTTGGATAAAAACCAGTTGTAAAGATTCTGTCCGAAATTCATAAAAGCTCCTTTCTTTCCTGTAAGATTCCTTATGTTTCAAGATTGCCGCCGTTAAAGCACCACCTCCTTTGCATCGGCGGCTTGCTGTTTCAGGATTTTTTCATGCTTCTCCGTCAGTCTTGCATGGGTGATGATGTCATGGACAATCTGGGTGTGGTTCATCTTATCCAGACGGAGAGCCAGCTTTAACGTGGGGGCTACCTGATGGGAGAGCCAGTGCAGGGTGCGTTCAAAGGAATAGGGTTCCGGTTTGGTTGTCAGTTTCAGGCTTCCCCTGTGTTCCCCGATAAACCACGCCCATTCCTCACTGATACGCCAGTCAGAACGGGGCTTCGTATCGTCCCTGTCCACGAACCGGACATAGCGGTTGATGATTTGAAAGGCTGTCCGTTCTGGATTGTCATGTTCTAACAGGTCACGGATGGCGTAAAAGGCACGCTCATTTTTCAGCCGGATTTCAAAGCGGTTCTTTACCTCTGCGTCTGCAATGGGAATATCATGCTTTTTGTACTGCTCATAGTCTTTTTCATAAATGCAGAAGTACACCTCACTTTGGAGGGAGCCGATATACAGGGTGTTCCCCATACATTCTTTTTCCTCACGCCGCACCAGTTCGCCGCTGCGGTAGCTTTTGAAGCTGCGGAAGACCGAGATACATTCCTCATTCCGGCACTTCTCTGTCAGATGGGGAATGTTCAGGATTCCCGTTTTGTCATTGATGGCAAGGTCAAGCCGCTTCATCACGCCGTCCTCCATGAGAACGTCCATGAAAAACTCATACCAGCTCCGTTCCTGTGCCAGCAGATAGCTTTCAAACTGGCGGCAGCCACGCCCTTTCAGTTCCAGCAGCACCCCTTTTTCCAGTTCCGGCGATACCAGAACGAAAATATCCCCCAGATAGTAATGCTCTGTGTAAGAATAGAAGCCGTAGTCTTCATGGATAAAGTAGGGTAGTTTTAACCGCAGCACGTCTTCCACGATATGCTTCACATCCGTAGTGGGAAAGCGAATCCTCACATAGTCAAAGAGCATTTCAAGGGGATTGTCTGGATTGAAGCGTTCCAGAGCTTCCGTGATGGCTTCCTGTAATGCTTCGGATGGGTGAGCCTTGCCCGTTTCAATATCGCTCAGGTACGGACGGGTGATTCCGGCAGCTAACGCAAGTTTCTGTTGTGAGATACCGTAAACTTCCCGTTTCTCTTTGATGTCCCGTACCCATGTTTCTTCATTCAGTGAAAATCCCTCCTGTCTAAAAAAGCGTATGTCAACTTTCAGAGCCTTGTTGACACACGCCAGATATGGGGAAAATCCCTTATGTACCTTGGGATTCTTCCCTGTTGTTTGGTTGTTGCCTGTCGATTTGTACCCCTCTGTTAGATACGAGGGGTTTATGCTGGCGTGCCTTGCGGCACACCAGCCACAGCAGGTCAGTCCGTTTCTGCGGCTTTCGCTTCGCACGCCGCCTGCACTCCCTGCCTGCTGTCTATGAGCTTTTTTATTTCCTTGAGGAAATCGTGTCCTTTTGGCACAAGGGGCGTATAAAATTCCGAGATAACGCTGGTTCCTACATCCACATAGCCACGCCCCTTTATCTGCTTTAGGAAGAAGTCTTTTGTGGTTTCCCCAAACATCATTCCATAGCCCATTTCCGACATCCGTCCCAGAGCCACACGAAAATTGAACTGGTCACGGATTCCATCCCCCAGATACTTTGCGTCTGGACGCTGGCAGGCGAGAATCAGGAAAAAGCCAGCCTGCCGCCCAAGCATAACGATTTGTTTTAGCTTGTTAAGGACAGCGGCATTTTCCTTTGTACCGAGCATTTCCATAAATGCCACATATTCATCAAAGATAAGGAAATTTGCAGGAAGCCCCAGATAAGCGTAATTTTCCCCTGTCCGGTAATTCTCCATGAGCTTCATGTCTTCGCTGCGTTTCATCATTTCTTCATAGAAACGGTCAATGCAGGCGAGCATATCTTCCTTTTTGTAGTACACATCCGGCATAACCGCCTGTAAGTCCGCAAGGTCGGCGTTCTTCGGGTCTAACACGAACAGGACAGCGTTGGTGCGGAGCAGGGCTTCAATAAGGGTCAGGATGAAGTAGGTCTTTCCACCGCCGGTTCCTCCGGCAATGAGCATATGGGGGAGCTTGTCATACTCCCACCAGATATTTTCCATGAGCCGGAGCCTGCCGTCCTTTGCCTGTACGTCCTCAATGGAGATACGATTGGCAATGGTATCATAGAGCAGGGTGTACTCCACATAGGAATCTTTTAATTCCTTATCCGTCAGCTCACAGTACAAGCCGCTTTCCAGCTTTTTCTCCAAGTTTAAGAGCTGTTCCTGATATTTCCCTAAGGTGATTTCCACACGGATATGGAGCAAGCCCTGTTTCATCCGGTAATAGATTTTGGGAAAGTAAGTGATGGTTTCTTTGGAACGGCTGGAAGACAAGTCTTTGAAAAAAGCGTCTTCTTTTCTCTGCTCTGATTCATACCACTTGTTTTCCAACACCATCCTTGCCAGCTTTTGGCGGTGGATGAGCTGCTTTACTTCGTCCCTGCGGTATCGCCAGAACAGAAGAACTGTTGTAAGACACACCAGCCCTGCCATGCCCATGCTGAATAACAGGTAAGGGATATTTACATCCTGTGCTATCTGGGAGAGGGACACTTCCTGCCAGTTGGTTCCAGCAATCTGCCCTGTATGAAACAGCAGGACAACCAGCAGGAAGACAGGGAACAGGGCGGCAAGGGCAGTATGGAACACAAGGTCTTTATCCGTGGGGCGGATACGTTTTCCACGGGGGAAAAGCTGCTTCATGGGAACAATCCTCCTTTCGTTTTTTAGGTTCCTGTTATTTTACAGGGGGAGCGTCTTTCTTCGGCGGCTGCGGATTCATGGCAGCCCCTTTTTTCAGGATAATATCCTCCGCCTTGATGTACCAGTCCACCTCTGCCCCTTGAAAAGTAGCCGTTGCCACGGTGTCTGCAACCGGATTGATAAGTTCCACCTCTGCGTTGTAATCGAACTCCTTTAATGGCACGCTGGCAGGGATGGAAACCTGAATCATACGCCCCTGTCCTCTGGATTTTAAGTCATAGGTACGCTCCTTGATTTCTTCTGATACCGAGCCATCTTCATTCTGGAGGTGAACCTCACGGCGGAGGGCAGAAAACTTCAATGCCCCGAAAGTTGCTTCCTTATCAATCACGATTCCGTTTGCCAATCTCATAGTCTGATGTCCTCCTTTTCCTTACGCTTTTACCATATCGTCAGCGTGTAAAATGTAGTTGGTAAAGCCCCTTGTGCCGATTTTATAGCCCTCTGCGGTGATACGGGGATTGACGAGCTTCACGCGTTCCTCAAAATCAAAATGTTTCTCTCCGGCTTCGGCAGGGAGGATAACCACAATATCATCCGCCCTCTGTACGTCTGAATACAGGTTGAAGCTGCGGGAGAGTACCGCCATGCGTCCGTTGATTCTTCTCTGTTCTGTTTTGTCTTCTCCGGCAAACTCCAAGTTGCCGAATGTCTTTTCCATGTTGGGGATAACGAATTTTAATTCCATATAGATGTACCTGTCCTTTCTGAAATAATATAGTTGGTTCGATAGCTTCTGTTGATGTTCCATCCGACAACGGAGGAGAACGATTTTTCTCTGTCATACAAAACCGCCTTTCCTATTCATGTATGGTTTCTGCTATTCCTGCCATGATGTAATCAGCACACGGCAGGGCGATTGCGTTTCCAAGTGCTTTGCACCGTGCATTATCACTAATGGGCTGTCCTAAATTTTCATATGCTGTCCACCCCTCCGGTAATCCCATCAGGCGCTCACACTCAACAGGTGTCAAATTTCGGAGAACTCCGTCTTTTTCTTCCCCCTCATACCAGAATGAAATCATATTGACTGCTTTTGCTAGTAAAGTTGGAAAAGGTTCATCTGGCCGTCCGAAACTTGCGAGGAAAGCAGACTGGTTTCCTGATTTTGCAGCACTCCGCATACGCCGTTCCTGAAAGGGGCGGATGACGGGTATTTTCCCCCTTGTTTTATCAAGAGATATTCGACTGGCTCCGGCGGCGGGCAGCCCGTAGTCTGTGCAAGGCGGAGGAATCGGGAACATATCACGGGGCTTAAATAGTATTTCCGCGGAACGTTGTCCTCTAAAATCTGCCACAAGGAAGATTCTCTTTCTTCGCTGAACAAGTCGGGGCTTTCCCCAATACTGGGCATCCATGAGCCGCCAGCACAGGTCAGTCTTTCCCCCTCGCACCATACCGGCGTTAGCCCATCCTCCAGTAGGAGGCATTGAAATTTCGGTATCGGAAAATGATTGCAGCACGGCTCTAAAATCCATCCTGTCATTTGAAGAAAACGCTCCCATGACGTTTTCCCAAACAGCGATAACTGGATATAACCCATTTGTAGCACACCTCATTTCTTCTATAATTCTGATAGCCTGAAAAAACAGTCCTGATTTGCTTCCAGCCAGTCCCTCACGCTTTCCGATTTTAGACAGGTTCTGGCAGGGAGAACCGAATGTAATAATGTGAACAGGAGGGATGTTCCCTCCGTGTATCTTTGTAATATCCCCTAAATGTTCCATGTCTGGGAAGTGGCGTTTTGTTATGGCTATCGGGGATTTTTCAATCTCGCTTGCCCAAACGGGAATAATTCCATTACGGGAAGCCGCAAGAGGGAACACGCCGATTCCGTCAAACAGGCTTCCTAATTTAAGGGCACACATAGACCGCCTTTCGTTTTGCTTTTTCATGTGTTGTTTCCATTTTTCTGCTCCTTTCCAGACAATAAAAAAACACCATCAATGGAAGTCCATTCAATGGCGTTTGCTGTTGTCTGCTCATTTCTCAAGGTAAAGCAGAAAGCCCAATAGAAAAAGACGCAAATCTCAAAATGCGTCTTTTTCCATCTTCATATTCATTTTTTATAAAAGCACCGTCTGCCTGCTGTCTGCAAAGCCTTGATTTTACTGGTTTTCTACTACCATCCTTATCAAAGCCTTGCTAATATGGGTGTTGTGGCCGTTTTTCTTTTTGCAGCGATATGTACTATATTATCCTTGCTTTGATTTTATCTGTTTTGTATTCTTGATGAGGGTCCGCATAAAACCCATCATACATTTCTTCTTTCTGGATCTGTTTTTCATCAAGATCATAAACTTGTTTTTCAGCAATCTCACCATCAGTAGTAACGGAAGTCTTTTTCACGAAACGCATAGGATCGTTTTGGCTCTTCCCTTTTCTTTTGCGCCCAGGTGTTGTGATTATCCGTTCAGCCCTTTCAATTTGTCGGACGCGGATCTTTCTCTGGTAGGCTTTGTACTTAGGAGAATAAGTGACAATTAAAGTCTCATCCATGTCCCCTGTAACAACAGATACTTCCTTGTAGTAGATCGTGTTATAGACTTTATACCGCCTTGTAGAAGAGCGTGCACGCACTGGCAGTTATGAGACCAGAACGCAGATGAGAGGCCGGAAAACAATTCTTACAGAAAAACAGCACCACGATATTCTGGAACTTGTGCAAGAACAACCGGATATCACAATGAAGGAGATTGTCGAAACGTTTCATTTACCTGTAGGCGATGAAGCCGTCAGGCGTTTTCTGATAAAACAAGGTTACACTTATAAGAAACAGTCTTTGCATGCAAAAGAACAGGAGCGTCCCCGATGTGCAGAGAAAACGCAGTCAATGGATAGAAACTATATCTGGTGCAAATGCAGAACATCAAATATATCTCGATGAAAGCGGTATTAATACAAACTTCACAAGACACTATGCACATGCAGTACATGGGAAACGTGCCATTGATATTGGTATCGCTAACGCTGGTGATGGTAAACTCATTCCCGTTGATGGTTTTAAAGGTGTCCATGCCCAACTTGATGCCCGAGAAGAATTCCGACATGGATTCCTGGACGGAAATTTCCTTTTCTATCGTTTCCCTGGATTTCTGCGAATCCTCGTAATTCTTTCTGGCTCGGAGAGAAAATCATATGTTTCCGCAGGCAAGGTCTGGATATGCCGATATCGGCCGGGAACTTATTCCGCTGTCCCTCTGACGCAGGTCAAAAAGCGGAAAACCGCAGCATACGCACGGGTGTCCACCGATCATGAAGATCAGGCATCGAGCTATGAGGCACAGGTAGATTACTACACGAACTACATAAAAAGCCGTGACGATTGGAAATTTGCCGGCATATATGCGGATGAGGGTATTTCAGGCTGCAATACAAAAAGCGTGACGGCTTTAACAGCATGGTGTCGGACGCGCTGGACGGACGCATCGATTTAATCGTAACAAAGAGCGTTTCCAGATTTGCCCGCAACACGGTTGACAGTCTTACGACAATCCGAAAGCTGAAGGAACACGGCACGGAGGTCTATTTTGAAAAAGAAAATATCTGGACATTTGACGGCAAAGCTCGAAATTACACAAGATGCTATTGCACGCAAAAAGGCGCAGCGGCAGATGATGGAAAATTTTATGGAAACGCTGCAGTCCCTGCCGGAGCAGGTCGAGATCCTTGTTTTTGAAAGGTTAGGAAAAATAAAAAGGTATCTGTAAAAATAAAATTGTATCAAAGACAGCGAGAAGATAGAACCTTTCCTCTGACCAGAAAACTGCGAAATGTAGTTATCAGTGAATATCTGGGGGGTATTTGCTGCAAAGCAGCAAATACAGACACCTGCCTCCGGGATTACTTTTTCCCGGAAGCAGGTGTTTTTTGGAATTGTGAATCATACATATTTCGGAATTCTGTGGGAGTGCACAGGTTTAATTGTTTGAACATCCGTAAAAAGGCGGACAGGCTGGAAAAGCCTGATTGTATTGCCACTTCGGTAACAGCAAGCTCCGGATCCAGCAAAAGAGATTTTGCGTATTCAATTCTTTTCTGGTTCAGAAATTTGTAGAAGGAGGAATTAGTATATTGTTTAAAAAGGCGGGCAAAGTGATATTTGCTGAATCCTGCCAGACTGGCAACCTCCTCCAGAGTAAGGTTTTCAGAAAAGTGGTTGCTGATATAGTCGGTGATAAACAGAAATTTCTCCATATATTCTTTCTGATGGTGAATATCACGGTCTCCGTCCTGCTGATGAAAAGCTTTGTGATTTCTGCCAATATCCACAAGGATTTCCAGGAATTTTGCAATGATGGAAATTTCGGAATAGGTGGTAAAATTCATATATTCATCCTTAATTTCTAACATAAGACTGTGGATGTGTTCATAGACCTGTGGATATTCTTCCTTGGTGATCAGAATGGCGGGACTGAGGAGTGGAGTGATCAGATCTAGTTCTTTTAGCTTGATGTGGCTCAGGTCGGGCTGAAAAATAATCCTTTCTCCTGTTGCCGGAGCAAAGAGCTCGTGGAGCATACAGGGACATATAACAAGAATTTCTCCTTCTTTGATATGATAATCGTTATAACCGCAGACTACCCGGTAGTCATTGATAACAGGCATGATCACTTCGAAAGAAGGGTGCCAGTGAGGAGGATAGTTTTCGGCTTCATCATTGTAATAAAGACATATCTGGGTATCTGCTTTGTAATCAACGGTTTCATGAATTCCCTGTAAATTATGGATCATATGGACTCCTTTACACCTAATTATTGCTTTTGATAGCAAATGTTGATTTTTAATGTTTGTGTATATAATGTATCAAAAACATGTGTAAATGGCAATATATAACATTGGAAAAATTGAAATAATAAAAACATATGTCAAAATATATAAAAAAGAATATAAAAATCTATTAAAATTGACATATTGAAGAAAATAGTAGTAGATAAATAGCAAGAATTGATAGCAACATGACAAGAATTATGGAGCCAATCACAGGACATTCTGATATAGTAGAACCATCAAGAAACGAGGTAATGAATCAAAAGGAGGATTAAAAAAATGAACAAGAAGAGATTACTTTCAGTATTACTTTCAGCAGCTATGGTAGCGGGAACCATGGCAGTAGCAGTGCCTGCATATGCAGATGACACAGAGGAAATCACATGGATGTTCTGGGATGATCTGGAAGCTACAGAGGATCTGGTTTCCAAAGGATATAAAAACATTATTGATCGTTTCAATACAGAATACGAAGGGAAATACCATGTAACACCGATCACAACAAACCTGGAAGAATATGACGGAAAATTAAATGCTCTGATCGCAGCAGGACAGACACCGGATGTATATATCTGCAACCCGGGACCGAACATGGATGTATATGTAAATGCAGGAGCAGCAGCAGACCTGACAGACATTCTTGAAAATCAGGAAAAAGACTGGTATGCAACATTTACAGATGGAATCTTTGACAGACTGACTTATGATGGAAAGATCATGGCAGTTCCAACAAACTTCGCAGCAGCCTGTGTATACTATAATACAGAGCTTTTTGAGAAGGCCGGAGTAGAAGTTCCGACTACCTATGATGAACTGATCGATGTATGTAAGAAACTGCAGGATGCTGGTATTACACCAATCTCCTGTTCCGCAGGAACTGCATGGTGCCTGTCAATGATTGCCGGTTATCTTTGTGACCGTTCAGGTGTAGATCTTCAGGCAATCGCAGATCATACAGCAAACTGGACAGACGATAACTGTATTGCAGCAGGTGAGAAATTAAAAGAGTTATCTCAGTATTTCCAGGAAACAGCAGCTGGTGACTCCAATGATCAGGCTACAGCAAACTTCTACAATGGAGATGCAGCAATGCTGGTACAGGGATCATGGGCTATCGCTCAGATCAATGGTAATAATTCTGATTTCCAGAGCAAATGCGGTGTATTCCAGTTCCCTGGAATCGACGGAGCAAATGATCCGAACCGTATGATCGTTAAAACAGACAACTTACTGATGAGTTCTACAACAGAGCATCAGGATGCAGCAATCGCACTGATGAAGATGTTTACAGATGAAGAAGCACAGAAATATACAGCAGAAGTAGCAGGAAAATTCCCGATTATCAAAGATCTTGACATTGACTATGACAAAGCTCCTGCACAGCTGAAATATGTTCAGGATATCATGGACAAAGCAACTGGTACTTTTGGATTCTACAATGAATCTCTGGCATCTGTAGAAGCCGGTGACTGCTTCGACAATGCAATGGTTGATATATTCCTTGGAAACCAGACTCCGGAAGAAGCCTTCCAGACAGTACAGGATTTCTATGAAGAAAACGTCTGGGAATAATTGTGGATAGATAGTACAGAATTTACATGGCTGCTGCGGAAGAAAAAAGTTCCGCAGCAGTTTTTAAATGGAGGCAATTATGGATAAAATTTTACGTAATAAGAAGGCTATTTTCATATTTATCGCACCGGCACTGATCATGTTTGTCCTGGTACTGGTTATCCCTATGGTGCAGATGGTTTATTATTCTTTATGCGATTATGCGGCATTGACACCGCCCAAATTTACCGGACTTGCAAACTATAAAAAGCTATTTTTTCAAGATTCTACATTTAAAATTGCGTTAAAAAACTCTATTTTCTTTATGATCTTTTCTGCTATCACTCAGCAGGTGATCGGCCTTGGTCTTGCAGTTATGCTTACCAATATTAAGAAAGGCAGAAACCTTTTCAAAAATATTTATTATCTTCCATCCGTTCTTTCCTCAGCAGCCTTAGGTCTTTTATGGGCATTTATGTTTAACCCAAAGATCGGTATCAATAATCTGCTGGCACAGTTCGGAATCAAAGGCCCTCTTTGGCTGATGGATTCCAAAGGTTTTATTGTACTTCCCATGTGGGTAATTGCATTTGTTGCCTTATGGCAGTATGTTGGACAGAATATGATGCTTTATATGGCTCAGATCACAGGAATTTCTAGAGACATATATGAAGCTTCTTATATAGATGGCGCATCAAAGACACAGTCATTCCGTTATATTACACTTCCACTGATCAAACCAATGATGGTAACTTCACTTTCATTGAACTGTATCGGTTCTCTTAAATTCTTTGACCTTGTGTATAACATGACTCAGGGTGGACCAAACCACAGAACCGAGGTGCTTGCGACAGAACTTTATGCAGAAGGTTTTAACTATTTTAAATATGGTTATGCCAGTGCGATTTCTGTAGTCTTACTGGTTATGTGTCTGATTGTAACATTATTGGTTAAAAAAGTAATTAAAGTTGAAACTTACGAGGGCTAGGAGGTAACAGAGATGCAGACAAAAAAATCAAGAAAACCGGTAAAGCCTGTTACAGTAATTCTTTATATATTTCTTATTGCACTTGCTGTGATTTATGTGGCTCCGCTGTTATGGATGTTAAGTGTTTCATTCAAAGATAATGCAGGCGTAATGGCAGCTCCATTTGCCCTGCCGGAAGTATTTCACTGGGAAAATTACCAGCAGGCATGGACAATGGGTAAGCTTGGAACTGCACTTGTAAACTCAGTACTGGTCTGTGGGATCACACTTGTAGTCAGTCTGTTTTTTGGAGCAATGGCAGCATTTGCCATTGCAAGAATGCGTTGGAAATTATCAGAAGCAGCACACACATTTTTCCTGATCGGAATGATGGTTCCGGTACATTGTATCCTGATTCCGCTGTTCGTACGTTTTGCAGGGCTGGGATTGACTAACTCAAGAGTAGGTCTGATGATCCCGTATATTACGTTTTCCCTTCCGATGACTATTTTCCTTCTGACAGGATTTTTCAAATCTATGCCTGGAGAGTTGTTTGAGGCAGCAGCCATTGACGGATGTGGAATTTACGGATGTTTTTTCAGAATCGCACTTCCACTTTGCAGAACAGGATTCTTTGTTTCCGGTCTTATGACATTTGTTGGTAACTGGAATGAACTGTTGCTGGCTATGGTATTTATCTCAGACCCGGTAAAGAAAACACTGCCTGTAACACTTACATATTTCGTAGGACCATATGCTACCAACTATGTACAGATGTTCGCGGCGATCATTATCGCAATCGCACCTACCGTTATTGTATACTGCCTGTTCAGTAATCAAATCGTAGAAGGTCTGACTACAGGTGCTGTAAAAGGATGATGTATGAAAGGAATGTGTAAAAGGAGGCTTGTATGAACAGAGACGAGGCAAGAAAGAAAGCGCAGGAACTGGTATCCAAAATGACATTGGAAGAAAAAGCCAGTCAGTTAAAATATGATGCGCCGGCTATAAAGAGACTTGGTGTCCCGGCTTATAATTGGTGGAATGAAGGACTTCACGGGGTAGCCAGGGCAGGACAGGCAACTGTATTTCCGCAGGCAATTGGCATGGCTGCTACATTTGACAGAGATTGCGTAGCTGAGATGGCAGATATTGTAGCAACAGAAGGACGTGCAAAATACAATGCATATTCCAGTGAAGAAGACAGAGATATCTATAAAGGACTGACATTCTGGTCTCCCAACGTAAATATTTTCCGTGATCCGAGATGGGGCAGAGGCCATGAAACTTACGGGGAAGATCCGTATCTGACCAAAGAGCTTGGAGTAGCTTTTGTAAAAGCTCTTCAGGGTAATGGAGAAACTATGAAAGCTGCGGCATGTGCAAAGCATTTTGCAGTGCATTCCGGACCGGAAGCGATCAGACATGAGTTTGATGCAAAGGCATCTGCAAAAGATATGGAGGAAACTTATCTGCCTGCATTTGAAAGCCTGGTAGAGGAGGCTGATGTAGAGGCAGTTATGGGAGCATATAACCGCACAAATGGAGAACCCTGCTGTGGAAGCCCTGCTCTGCAGAAAAAACTGAGAGATGACTGGAAGTTCCAGGGACATTTTGTATCAGACTGCTGGGCGATCAGAGATTTCCATGAACATCATATGGTGACTAATACGGCTTATGAGTCAGCAGCACTTGCCATTAATAATGGCTGCGATCTGAACTGTGGAAATACATATCTTCATATTATGAAAGCATATGAAAAGGGGCTTGTCACAGAGGAAAGAATTACGGAATCAGCAGTAAGACTTTTTACTACCAGATATCTTCTTGGGTTATTTGATGGCAGTGAATATGATGATATTTCCTATATGGAAGTAGAATCAGCAGAACATCTGGCAGCAGCAGAGAAAGCAGCAGCGAAGAGCTTTGTACTTTTGAAGAATAATGGAATTCTTCCATTAAAAAAAGAGAATATCAAAACAATCGGAATTGTGGGACCTAATGCAGACAGCAGAAAGGCTTTGATTGGAAACTATCATGGAACTGCATCCAGATATATTACGATCCAGGAGGGAATCCAGGATTATGTAGGTGAGGATGTGAGAATTCTTAGTTCTGTAGGAAGCGAGTTGTTTAGAGACAGGACAGAACCTCTGGCATTTAGCAGAGATCGTCTTGCGGAAGCTAAGATCGTTGCAGAAAACAGTGATGTGGTGATTCTTTGTGTAGGTCTGGATGAGACACTGGAAGGTGAAGAAGGAGATACCGGAAACAGCTATGCATCCGGAGACAAAGAGAGCCTGAAGCTGCCTCAGTCCCAGATTGATTTAATGGAAGCAATGGCTGGTTCCGGAAAACCGGTAGTTCTCTGTCTGATGGCAGGAAGTGATATTGACATGAGCTATGCAGCAGAGAAATTTGATGCAGTTATGGTTCTGTGGTATCCGGGAAGCCAGGGCGGAAAAGCGGCAGCAAAAATTCTGTTTGGGGAAAACTCCCCATCCGGAAAACTTCCGGTTACCTTTTACGAGAGCCTTGAAGAACTTCCGGAATTTACAGATTATTCCATGAAAGGCAGAACCTATCGTTATATGGAAGGAAAAGCACAGTTCCCCTTTGGATATGGACTTACCTACAGTAATGTAAAAGTAGAAAATGCAGAGGTAAGACAGTGCGGACGGCAGATAACAGTAGAGGCAGAAGTATATAATAAGGGTAATGCAGATACGGAGGAAGTTGTTCAGGTTTATGTAAAAAATCTTGACAGTAAAAATGCAATTCCAAATCCTGCACTGGGAGGATTCCAGAGAATTTTTGTAAAAGCAGGAGAACGCAGAAAAGTTATGGTTCCTGTCTGGGAAAAGGCATTTACAGTGGTAGATGAAAATGGAAAACGTGTAGAGGATGGCAGGAAATATGAGATTTTTGCAGGCTGTAGCCAGCCGGATGAAAGAAGTATAGAGCTTACCGGAACAGCACCTGTAAAGATAATCTGGGAGAAAGAAGACTGAGCTTATGAAATTTGAATCGTTTTATCCGCAGTGGAAAGACCGGGCAGTTACATTCAGTTATGATGATGGCCAGATTTTTGATAGAAGACTGGTTGATATTTTTAATAAATATAATCTGAAAGCAACATTTCATCTGAACTCAGGGACTTTGGATACAGAAGGATTTATAAAAACACAAGAACTGAAAAGCTTATATCAGGGACATGAAATTGCCTGCCATGGTGTTGCACATGAGTATCCCACACATCTTTCGCAGGAAAGGCTAGTTCAGGAATTTTATCAGGACAGATGCAGTCTGGAGAGAGAAACGGGAAGGATTATCAGGGGATGCTCTTATGCATTTGGAGAATATGACGAAAGGGTCATCAATACTCTGAAGAATCTTGGGTTTGCATACAGCAGGACCGTGGAGTCTACAGGAAATTTCCGCATTCCGGAGGATTTTATGAGGTGGACTCCGTCCTGTCATCACAATGATGCATTCAGGGGAATTGCAGAAAAGTTTTTGCACAAACCGGATTATCAGAAGCTTCCTCTTCTCTATGTATGGGGACACAGCTTTGAGTTTGACCGGGAACAGACATGGGAGCAAATGGAAAGCTTCTGCAGAAAGATTTCAGACCATGAGAATGTGTGGTATACCACTAATATAGATTATGTGAATTATATGAATGCAGCCAGAAACCTGATATTCAATGCAGAATGTACCTATGTAGAAAATTTATCAAAAATAAAAATATATTGTAAAATAAATGGAGAGTGCCAGATCTTATAATCTGGCATTCACTGATATAGGGTTTGCTGAAAAGCATATAAGAGAGTTTACAGACTTCATATTTGATTTACGGGAGGAAATGATCAATGATAACTTGTAAAAATCCGATTTTAAGTGGCTTTTATCCGGATCCGTCCATATGCAGGGTAGGAGAGTGGTTTTATCTGGTTACATCTACTTTTGCATATTTTCCGGGAATTCCTGTATTTCGCAGCAAAAATCTGGCACAATGGGAGCAGATCGGCAATATATTGACACGGGAGAGCCAGCTACCCTTACAGGGCTGTGAACATAATGAGGGGATTTATGCTCCTACACTTCGGTGGCATGAGGGAACTTTTTATCTGATCACTACCAATGTATCTGGCGGTGGAAATTTTATAGTAACTGCAAAAAATCCCCAGGGTCCATGGTCAGAACCTCATTTTTTGGAAAATGCCAGGGGAATCGACCCTAGCTTATTCTTTGATGAGGATGGAACCTGTTATTATATCGGGCAGAGAGAAAATTCCCGTGGCGGCAGGTACAATGGTGATTGCGAAATATGGATACAGAAGCTGGATTTACAGACTTTCAGGCTAGAAGGGGAGGCACATCCTGTTTTATATGGATTCCAGAGAAATGCAATCTGGCCGGAGGGTCCTCATCTTTATAAAAGAAATGGTTATTACTATATTTTTCATGCAGAAGGTGGAACAGCGGAGCATCACAGTGAAATGGTGGCCAGGAGTAAAAACATTTTTGGTCCCTATGAATATGCAGGGACAAATCCGATCCTGACGCACAGACATTTGGGAAAAAATGCGGAGATTACCTGTGTAGGACATTGCGATCTGACTGAGGATGAACAGGGAAACTGGTTTATGGTTGTTCTGGGCTGCAGACCTGTGGACGGAAAGACATTTCTGGGAAGAGAGACTTTTCTGGCAAAGGTAGAGTGGGAGGATGACTGGCCGGTGGTAAACCCGGGAGTAGGAATGCTGGAAAAGGAAATCTGTCTGCCTGGTGAGAAGGATAACTCTATGCCCGGAGAACTGAATGAAGTCAGAAATTACAGTTTCAAAAATATGACAGATAAAAAGCTTCCACTGGATTTTATGATGCTCAGAAATCCCCAGCCGAATGCTTATACAATAGATGAACAGGAAGAATGTTTAAAACTTCCTGCAAAAGCTGTGGCAATTGGGGATAATGGGAGTCCTTCGTATGTTGCGGTGAGACAAAAGCACCATAGATTTCAGGCAGAGACGGAGTTTTTGTTAAAAGCAGGAGAAAAAGGTGACAGAGCCGGAATTGCCTATCTTCAGAATTCTCAGAATTATCTTCTGGCAGAATATGGAGAAGTGGGGGCAGACGGCTATATCTATGTCACAGTATGTATCAATGGAACAGAGAAAATACTTGCAGAAAAGAAAACAGAGAAAAGAGGTATGCAGACCCTGAGATTGAGCGTAGACCAAAGCCTGGCACAGGTATGGCTGATTCGGCCTGAGACGGAAGAAAAATCGCAATGTATAATCAGGGAGGTGGATATCAGCCATATGTGTACAGAAGCGGCAGGCGGTTTTACCGGCTGTACAGTGGGAATGTATGTACACTCTGAACAGAAACAGAGTACAGGCTGTGCGCAGTTTTGCAGATTTACGGTAAAGTAACAATCATTCTGATGATTCCGGCAATTGGTTGTTCTGCCTTTGCGTTTGTGTTAAGATCCCATCTTTGACAGTTGTAAGGTGGCAAAACGGCTACAAACCCAGTAAATATGGGTGTTGTGGTCGTTCTTCTTTTATTATACTACACTATTACAAACAAGCACATATAAAAACGTAAAATTTGACATAAAAAATGCAGGTTTTATAAGGCCTGCAGGGTGATTTTTAATTATTCAACTGTCAAACTCCCGCCTCTGAACATGTACGAATGAAGGAATTCCTGGGAAAATTCCATCAGGGGCTTGCTTAAAATCTTTGGATGTTATATAATCCCCTTGTATGTGGAAAAGACTGAGGCATCAGTCTGCCCTGAAATATAGGAAATTTATCCACATTATGTCTGTAGTCCGGTATTTGCCGCATACAGACAGGCTGCAAAGTGAATTATAAATATTTACTTAGAAACAGGAGAAAAAAGAATGAGTACAGACAGATATACAAGCCCTTTGTCTGAGCGTTACGCCAGCAGGGAAATGCAGTACATTTTTTCACAGGATATGAAATTCCGCACCTGGAGAAAACTCTGGATCGCTCTGGCAGAGACTGAGAAAGAGCTTGGACTGAACATTACCCAGGAACAGATTGATGAACTGAAGGCTCATGCAGATGATATCAACTATGATGTTGCCAGAGCACGTGAGAAAGAAGTGCGTCATGATGTTATGTCCCATGTATATGCTTACGGTGTGCAGTGTCCGAAAGCAAAGGGAATTATCCATCTGGGAGCCACATCCTGTTATGTAGGAGATAATACAGATATCATCGTTATGACAGAAGCACTGAAGCTGGTTCAGAAGAAGCTGGTGAATGTAATTGCAGAGCTTTCAAGATTTGCTGACAAATATAAAGATCAGCCAACACTTGCATTTACACATTTCCAGCCGGCACAGCCAACTACAGTGGGTAAACGTGCTACACTGTGGACACAGGAATTTATGATGGATCTTGAAGATCTTGAGTATGTTCTTGATACCATTAAGCTTCTTGGCTCCAAGGGTACTACCGGTACACAGGCAAGCTTTCTTGAGCTGTTTGACGGAGATCAGGAGACCATTGACAAGATTGATCCTATGATCGCTGCGAAGATGGGCTTTAAGGAATGCTATCCGGTATCCGGACAGACCTATTCCCGCAAGGTTGACACTCGTGTTGTGAATGTGCTTGCAGGAATTGCAGCAAGTGCGCACAAGATGTCCAACGATATTCGTCTTCTTCAGCATCTGAAAGAGGTTGAAGAGCCATTTGAGAAATCCCAGATCGGATCTTCTGCTATGGCATATAAGAGAAACCCCATGAGAAGTGAGCGTATAGCTTCTCTTTCCAGATATGTAATGGTAGATGCCTTGAATCCGGCCATCACCTCTGCTACCCAGTGGTTTGAGAGAACTCTGGATGATTCTGCCAACAAGCGTCTTTCTGTTCCGGAAGGCTTCCTTGCAATTGACGGAATCCTGGATCTGTGTCTGAATGTTGTAGATGGTCTTGTAGTCTATCCGAAGGTTATTGAAAAACATATGATGGCTGAGCTGCCTTTTATGGCAACTGAGAATATCATGATGGATGCAGTAAAAGCCGGCGGAGACCGTCAGGAGCTTCATGAGCGTATTCGTGAGCTTTCTATGGAAGCCGGAAAGAACGTAAAGGTAGAGGGTAAAGATAACAACCTTCTTGAGCTGATCGCAGCAGATCCTGCATTTAACCTGACCTTAGAAGAGCTCCAGAAGACCATGGATCCGAAGAAATATGTAGGTCGTGCGAAAGAGCAGACTGAGACCTTCGTTTCCAAAATTGTGAAGCCTGTTCTGGATGCACATAAGGAAATGCTTGGAATGACAGCAGAAATTAATGTCTGATAAACAGAATTTTTATAGTAATAAATCAATTCGATCAAACACAGGAGGAATTTGAGTTATGATCAAAGCAGTAGTTGGAGCAAACTGGGGAGATGAAGGTAAAGGAAAAATTACCGACATGCTCGCTGAGAAGGCTGATATTATCGTTCGTTTCCAGGGCGGTGCAAATGCAGGACATACTATCGTAAATGATTATGGTAAGTTTGCACTTCATACCCTGCCGTCAGGTGTATTTTACGGACACACTACAAGTGTGATCGGCAACGGTGTTGCTCTTAATATCCCTGTATTTTTTAAGGAATACAATGAAGTAGTAAGCAAGGGCGTTCCGGCACCGAAGATCCTGATCTCTGACAGAGCACAGATGGTTATGCCATACCATATTCTGTTTGATCAGTATGAGGAAGAGCGTCTGGGCGGCAAGTCCTTTGGTTCTACCAAATCAGGTATTGCACCTTTCTATTCTGATAAATATGCCAAAATTGGCTTCCAGGTAAATGAGCTTTTTGATGCGGATCGTCTGAAAGAGAAGCTGAAAAGCGTTTGTGAGACAAAGAATGTTCTTCTTGAGCATTTATATCATAAACCTCTTCTTAATGTGGACGAGCTTTTCGCAGAGCTGATGGAATACAAGAAAATGGTTGCACCATATGTATGTGACGTTTCCCTGTATCTGAACAATGCATTAAAAGAGGGCAAGGAGATTCTTCTTGAGGGACAGCTTGGAACTCTGAAGGATCCTGATCACGGTATTTATCCGATGGTTACTTCTTCTTCCACACTGGCTGCTTACGGTGCAATCGGAGCAGGTGTTCCGCCATACGAAATCCAGAAGATTGTTGTTGTAAGTAAAGCTTACTCCAGTGCTGTAGGTGCTGGTGCATTCGTTTCCGAGATTTTCGGCGAAGAGGCTGATGAGCTTAGAAGACGTGGCGGTGATGGCGGAGAGTACGGTGCTACCACAGGACGTCCGAGACGTATGGGATGGTATGACTGTGTGGCTTCCAAATACGGCTGCCGTCTTCAGGGTGCTACTGATGTGGCATTTACGGTACTTGATGTACTTGGATACCTGGATGAGATTCCGGTTTGCGTAGCTTATGATATCGACGGAGAAATCACCACTGAGTTCCCGACCACAGCTAAGCTTGAGAAAGCAAAACCTGTGATCGAGAAGCTTCCAGGCTGGAAATGCGATATCCGCGGAATCAAGAATTATGAGGATCTTCCGGAGAACTGCAGAAAATACATCGAGTTCATTGAGGAGAAGATTGGATATCCGATCACCATGGTTTCCAACGGACCGGGAAGAAACGATATCATCTACAGAAATAAATAATTGGAAGAAAGCGGAATGGGATTTCCGCCTGACCTTGAGGGATAACACTGCGCCGGAGGATTTTCTCCGGCGCAAGCTGTATCTGGATGATTTTCCTTTGAACAGGTCAGAGCTTATTTCAGAGAAAAAATAAATACAGGTGTTAATAAATGAAGAATTTTAAACGAATAGCAGCCATTCTTGGAGTGGTAATTTTGCTGGCAGTGTGCTGTCTGCCCATGATCTTTGCGTTTGGAAGCGGGGAGAATTCCCAGGGGAATTTTAAGGCAGCAGTGGGCAGCGTCATTCTGGTGCCAGTGCTGGCTTATGTATTTTTGATGGTTTACAAGCTTCTGAAAAAAGAGGATAAGGAGGCAGAGGGCGAAGTGAAAAATATTATTTTTGATGTGGGACAGGTTCTGGTTTCCTATGAGTGGGAAGATTATCTGAAAAGTTTCCATTTCCCGGAAGAAGAGGAGAAGCTGATCGCAGAGGCTGTGTTTAAAAGCCAGACCTGGAATGAGCGTGACCGGGGACTTTTCCCGGAGGAAGAGTACCTGAAGCAGTTTATTGCCGCACTTCCGGCTGAGTATGAGGAGGATGTGAAGCGGGTTCTTAGAGAATCTGAGAAAACGATCCAGATTAAGGATTACGCTGAGACCTGGACCAGCTACCTGAAGAGCCAGGGCTATCATCTGTATATTCTGTCAAATTACAGTCAGTTTATGCTGGATCACACCAGAGCGAATAAAATGCCTTTCCTGAAAAATATGGACGGTGTTATTTTCTCCTGTGAGGTAAAGGAAATCAAGCCGGAACCCCAGATTTACAGGACCCTTCTTACAAGATTCGGATTGAAGCCAGAGGAAAGCGTGTTCTTGGATGACCGCCCGGAGAACTGTGAGGCCGCAAGAGTGCTTGGCATTCACGCCATTGAATTCCATAATCTGAAGCAGGCTGCGAAGGAACTTGAGAAGCTTGGGGTGAAGTAGAACCATACAAATATAAGGGCAAAGGATGTTTCGAAGATGAATTATTTTGACTGCCATGCAGATACACTTACGGAGATTATTTCAGGAGAAACCCTGGATCAGAATTCCGGGGATCTTGACTTAAACCGGCTGGGGGATTTTGTGGAAAATTACACCCAGATTTTTGCAGTGTGGAAGGATGCACAGAATTTAAATAAAGAGGATCCTGACAGGGACTTTCTGCAGCTGTATCACCGTGCAATTGCATATCTTGAGGAAGAAAACCGGAAAATCCTGCTGTGCAAAAGCGGTGAGGACATGAAAAAGGCGCATAGCATGAGAAAAGCAGCTGCCTTTTTATCCATAGAGGACATTTCCCTTATGGGAAAATACGTGGAAAATGTGAGAGAGATGGGCTTTCGCTTTGCTATGCTGACCTGGAATTATGAGAATAAATATGGATGCGGAGCTGCCTTTGACCAGGAGAAGGGTCTGACATCTGAGGGAAAAGAACTGGTGAAAACTCTTCTTTCCCAGAATCTGGTAATGGATGTTTCCCATCTGTCCGATCAGGGTGTGGAAGACCTGTTTGGGCTGACAGACAGACCCATCATTGCGTCCCACTCAAATGTAAGAGAAGTGAGGGACAGACCGCGAAATATAAAGAAAGAACATTTGAAGGAACTGATTCGCAGAAAGGGAATCATTGGAATGAATTTCTTTTCCAATTTTGTGGGAGAAGAGCCCAAGGTGGAGGACCTGCTTCGCCATATGGATCAGGTTCTGGAAATGGGAGGAGAGGACTGCCTTGCCATTGGCAGTGATTTCGACGGCTGTTCCGGAAGATTCCCGGAAGGAATTAAGGGCGTTCAATCTGTTCCAGACCTGCGCAGAGCCCTTCTTGCCCATGGCTTTGGTGAGAGCCTGGTGGAGAAGATTTTCCATGAAAATGCATACCGGTTTGTTTTGGAAAATGTAAAATAGAAGAACAAAATGTAAGCGCCCCGGATTCTGAGAGTACGTCAGAACCCGGGGCGTTTCGGGGAGGATATAAGTTGATCTATATTACTGTTCACTGGTACTGTTCCGCGAGGTGTTTTGTGTGAACAAAGTTCACACAAAACCCGAGAATTAAGTTTGCGCAGCAAACGCTGCTTCTTGTGCATTGCACAAGAAGGTTCGTCTTTCTGTGCATTGCAAAGCGTGTTGCTGGGCACAGAGTGAACAGTAACAATCTCATTTGTCTTTTGTACTGCCATATCATTGAAGGGGGTTCAATGAATTTGCTGTTCATCACTGAACACTCATAGTATGGGCTTTCTTCTCTTTTTTTATACATATGTCACAGAAAAACAGGTAAAATTTTATGAAAACCTTAGAAGAAAAAATAGGATTTGTTTTTTTGATAAAAAGATGTTATAATAATATTCAGCTGTAAAACGGCATAATTACGAAATTTTTGTTGAAAAGAGGAATAAGAAATGAGCGATAAGACCATTTTAGAGCAGTGGCGTGCCATTGCCTATGACCAGCAGGCAGACCGTAATAAACTCCAGCAGTTCTGGGCAAGATATTTTGCTATTGAGAAGAACATTTATGCACAGCTTCTTGAGAATCCGGACGAAGTCGTTACCGGTACAGTAAAAGAGCTGGCTGAGAAATATAATCAGGAAGTTCTTACCATGGTTGGTTTCCTTGATGGAATCAACGACAGCCTGAAGATCCAGAACCCGATCGAGACTATGGATGAGAACACTACCGTAAGCCTTTGCTTCGACAAAGAGCTTCTTTACAAGAACATGGTAGACGCTAAGGCTGACTGGCTTTACAATCTTCCGCAGTGGGACAAGATCTTCACACCTGAGAAGCGTAAAGAGCTTTATCTTGAGCAGAAGAAATCCGGTACTGTTGTGAAAGCACACAAGATTGGACGTAACGATCCGTGTCCATGCGGAAGCGGAAAGAAATATAAATTCTGCTGCGGTAGAAACAAATAATCATAGTGCATAATGGACCGGAAGCCAGATGAGCTTTTGGTCTTGGGGAACGGATTGCAAGGGTGGCATAGCTGTCCTGCAATCCGTTTTGTGTATCTAACAGGAAAGTGAGAATAGAATTTGAGTTTACTATGTTTTTGTGCAGGCAGTATCTGTCTGGCCTATTACCTGTTGATTGTGGTTTATGCGGGGATTACCGCTGATTTCGCCTGGATCTGGTTGGTACTGGCGGCAATTTTGGAAGGCGGCGCAGTTTTGATCCGCTATGGAAAAAATCATCCCGGATTTTTCCCAGGATGGGTGAAATATGCAGTATCAGCAGTGGTGCTGCTGGGAATCGTGTGCTTTGCAGCACTTTGCAGCCTTGTGGTTTCCGGTATGAAAACATCAGCCCGGAAAAATCTGGATTATGTGGTAGTGCTTGGCGCCCATGTAAAAGGGGATGTACCGTCCAAGGCACTGGAGCTTCGCCTGAAGGCAGCACTGAAATATGCCAGGGAGAATGAGGACACGATCCTGGTTCTTTCCGGCGGACAGGGCTTCGGGGAAGATATTACAGAGGCGAAATGCATGGAGAATTACCTCACAGCCCATGGGATTTCCAGGGAGCGGCTGGTGCTGGAAGAGAAATCCACCAACACAAAGGAGAATCTGAAATTTTCGGATGCGCTTACAGGCTGCAGCCAGAAAAATACGGGAATCCTGTCCAATAATTTTCATGTGTACCGTGCGGTGAAAATAGCAGAAAAAGCAGGATATGAACATCCTTATGGAATAGCAGCCCCATCAGACCCAATCATGCAGGTTCATTATGTGGTGCGGGAAGCAGCGGCTCTTATAAAGGCGAAAATTTATGGGAATATTTAAAAGAGAAATGATCATACTGCTTGTTAGGCATTTATGAATTCATTCATGCCTGCGTACAGGACTTTCATTGTTACTGTTCATAGGTAATATTCCGCGAGGTGTTTTTTGTGAACAAAGTTCACAGAAAACCCGAGGTTTGCGGCGCGAAATCATGCAAAGCATGATTTCTGTGCATCGCGAAGCGTGTTACTGGGCACGGAGTGAACAGTAACCTTTCATTGCAAATTTTTCTCCTCTTTGTTTTTGTAGTTATTGACAAACCCAGAACCCAAGGCTATAATGAGGCATAGTGATAAGAAAACACGTTGACGAGAAGAGTAAACTGTGGAATGTTTCAGAGAGAGGCAGGCAGCTGGAAATGCCTTATCAGGAAGCAGTTGAAAACTACCTCTGAGTGACCCTAATCCGGTCCGGTGATTCCGTTACCATCAAATAAGTGGCCTGGTTTACAGATACGTATGCTATGGCAAGCAGGGTGGAACCGCGAGTATACTCGTCCCTTACAGTGTGAGAGCATTGTAAGGGGCTTTTTTATTTCGTCCCTGCAAAGGCAAACGTTACCATACGTTTTTTGTATCAGACAGTTTCCTGCCAGATACAGTTTCAGAAAAAGAAAAGGAGACACGAATCATGATTATCACATTAAAAGACGGTTCTAAGAAAGAATACGCAGAAGCGAAATCCGTTATCGACATTGCATCCGACATCAGCGAGGGCCTTGCAAGAGTAGCCTGTGCAGGTGAAGTTGACGGAGAGGTCGTTGACCTGAGACATGTAGTTGACAAAGACTGCGAGTTAAGCATTCTTACATTTGAGGATGAAGGCGGAAAGGGAGCTTTCCGTCACACCACATCCCACATTATGGCACAGGCTATCAAGAGACTGTACCCGGATGTAAAGCTTGCAATCGGACCATCTATCGCAGACGGATTTTATTATGATATTGACAGCGAGAACCCGATCACCACAGAGGATCTTGCCAAGATCGAAGCAGAGATGAAGAAGGTAGTGAAGGAAGCACTTCCGATCACCCGCTTCACCAAATCCAGAGAAGAAGCAATCGCATTTTTCAAAGAGAAAGATGAGCCATACAAGGTAGAGCTTATCGAAGATCTTCCAGAGGATGCTGAGATCAGCTTCTATCAGCAGGGCGAGTTCGTTGACCTTTGTGCAGGACCTCACCTGATGACAACCAAACCAGTAAAGGCATTCAAGCTTACCAGCATTGCAGGTGCTTACTGGAGAGGAAGCGAGAAGAACAAAATGCTTACCAGAATCTACGGAACTTCCTTCACAAAGAAAGCAGATCTGGAAGAGTACATCAACCGTATGGAAGAAGCTAAGAAGCGTGACCACAGAAAGCTTGGCAAAGAGCTTGGACTGTTCATGATGAGCGACGAGGGTCCTGGATTCCCGTTCTTCCTTCCAAAGGGAATGGTTCTTAAGAACACACTTCTTGACTACTGGAGAGAGATTCACCAGAAAGCAGGATATGTTGAGATTTCCACACCAATCATGCTGGCTCGTCATCTTTGGGAGACTTCCGGACATTGGGATCACTATAAAGAAAATATGTACACAACTGTTATTGATGAGCAGGATTTTGCAATTAAGCCAATGAACTGTCCAGGCGGTATTCTTGTATATCAGTCTGAGCCACGTTCTTACCGTGATCTGCCGCTTCGTATGGGTGAGCTTGGTCTGGTACATCGTCATGAGAAATCCGGTCAGCTTCACGGACTGATGCGTGTACGCTGCTTCACACAGGATGATGCCCATATTTTCATGATGCCGGAGCAGATCCGTGAGGAGATCAAAGGCGTTGCAAAGCTGATCGACGAAGTATATCAGCTGTTTGGATTCAAATATCATGTAGAGCTTTCCACACGTCCTGAGGATTCCATGGGAAGCGATGAGGACTGGGAGATGGCTACAGACGCTCTTCGCGGAGCTCTTGACGACCTTGGTCTTGACTATGTGGTAAATGAAGGAGACGGAGCATTCTACGGACCGAAGATCGACTTCCATCTTGAGGACTCCATCGGAAGAACCTGGCAGTGCGGTACCATTCAGCTTGACTTCCAGCTTCCGCTTCGCTTTAACTGCGAGTACATTGGAGCTGACGGAGAGAAACATCGTCCGATCATGATCCACCGTGTAGCATTCGGTTCTATCGAGCGTTTCATCGGTATCCTGATCGAGCATTTTGCAGGTGCTTTCCCAACATGGCTTGCTCCTGTTCAGGTTAAGGTGCTTCCGATTTCTGACAAATATATGGACTATGCAAACAAGGTTCTGGATGATTTGAAAGAGTCTGGCATCCGTGCTGAGATTGATACCCGTGCTGAGAAGATCGGTTACAAGATCCGTGAGGCAAGACTTCAGAAGATTCCTTACATGCTGGTTGTTGGTGCGAAGGAAGAGGAAGAGGGCAAGGTTTCTGTAAGAAGCCGTTTCCTTGGAGATGAAGGTGCAAAGGATCTTCAGGAGTTCATCACTTCCATCAAAGCTGAGATTAAGAGCAGAGAGAACCGCAAGGTAGAGGTTCAGGAAGAGAAGAAATAATCTATGTAAAAAATAACAGGCGCTGCTGTAAAAAGCGGCGCCTGTTTTCTTAAAAATGTGAATTTTGTTATGAAACAGAGTACTATCAGGAGAAAAATCAATCAGCGAAGAATTTTGCCTTAATTTCCTTCACTGGCATTTCTTTCCCGGTCCATAAGCGGAAAGCCTCTGCACCCTGATAAAGAAGCATATACATACCGTTAAAGGTACGGCAGCCAGCCTCTCTGGCTTCCTTGAGGAAACGGGTTTCCCGGGGATTGTAGATGACGTCGGATACGATCAGGTCCGGGTGATAGAGGGAAGTATCTTCAATAATCGTTCCCTCAGTGTTTGGGGCCATGCCTACGGAAGTTGCATTGAGGAGCAGGGCACTTTCAGAAATGGCCTGGGCAAGGGCTGCCGTATCCTTATTTTCGTGAAGGACTGCCTTGCAGGGAAGAGTGGAGTTGATATTTTCTGCAAGCTTCTGGGTGCGATCCCAGAAACGGCTGGTTTCCCGGGCAAAAATGTGGATTTTTTCCACGCCGTCAAGAGCAGCCTGTGCACAGATGGCAGTAGCAGCACCGCCGGCACCCATGATCGTGATGGTTTTGCCTGTGATGTCATAGCCGGCATCTTTGACTGCCTGCATATAGCCAACACCGTCTGTGTTGTATCCGGTAAGATGTCCGTCATCATTGACAACGGTATTCACTGCACCGATTAGTCTGGCTGCCGGGGAAAGCTCGTCCAGAAGCTCTACAATCTTGTTCTTGTTCGGCATGGTAAGATTAAAACCGCGGATGCCGCAGGCCTTCAGACCATCGACAGCTGCCGGAAGAGTCTCTTCATTTACCTCAAAGCATAAATAGGTGTAGTCAAGGTCAAGAAGCTGGAATGCTTCGTTATGCATAAGGGGAGAAATACTGTGCGCTACCGGGCTTCCAAGAAGTGCGGTAAGACGGGTATGGCCGGTAATTGGAATCATAAGGAACCTCCTGAAATTTTATAAACTTACTTCTTATCTTATTCTAATAGAAAGGAGATGTCAAGAAATGACAAAACCTATTCAGATCAAGAATCTGACCATTGGGGCAGGAATCCCCAAAATCTGTGTTCCTCTTACGGGAACCACAGAAGAAAAAATCTGCCAGGAAGCCAAGGATGCGAAAAAAGCCGGAGCAGACCTGGTGGAGTGGCGTGCGGACTTCTTCGAGGGCCTGATGGACAAAGAAGCCTGTAAGCAGGTGCTTGGAAAGCTTTCGGAAATCCTTGGAGAGACTCCGCTTCTTTTTACTATCCGCACAAGCGAGGAAGGCGGAAATATTGCCATCTCCATGAAAGATTACAGCGCATGTTGCCGAAACGCTGCCAGAAGCCACATAGCAGACCTTGTGGATGTGGAAGTGATGGGAAATCCAGAAGAAAAGAAAAAACTGGTGGCAGAGCTTCAAAGGGAAGGTGTCAAAATCATTGCTTCTTCCCATGATTTTGACAAAACAGACAGCCAGGAAATCCTTCTGGACCGTTTCCGCGAAATGGAAAAATCCGGGGCAGATATTCTGAAAATGGCAGTAATGCCGCATGGTTTTGAGGATGTGGCAGCCATTATGGAGGCAACCAATGCCATGAGAAAAGAGTGCGAAAAGCCGCTGGTATCCATGGCAATGGGAAGCATAGGCTCCATCAGCCGTATTTCCGGGGAAAACTTCGGTTCCGGAATTACCTTTGGAACGGTAGGAGCAGCTTCTGCGCCGGGACAGTTCCCTATTGGAGAGCTGCGAAGTCTTCTGGAAGCGCTGCACCAGAAGAATCTGGAGGCATGATCCGGAAATTGTTCTTTATGCGATTATTTTCAGCTTTGCTTTACATCTCTCGAATGACTTCGAAAAAAGAAAATTGACAGATCGCGCTGTCGATTAGGCGCGAGAAATTCTCAGGATTTCCCGTCCCTTTTTGACAAAATCTGCGCCCCCTGTGACCGTATAATGGGTTCACTTACCAAAGTGAAGGATTGACGGCCACAGGGGGCTTTTTTATGTATTATGACGTATACATAGACATCGTCTTTCTGACGAATCTTTTTATGGATTATATTCTTCTTCGCATTGTTGGCAAACTGTTTCTGCGAAAAAGAAGCCGCAGAAGGATCTTGCTGGCGGCAGCCGTCGGCGCCCTTTTTTCCTGCCTCATTCTTTATGTACCATCGGATGGGCTGTTTCCGGCAAAGGTGCTTCTTCATGGAGGCTGTGCCTGGATCATGCTGGTTCTGGGACTGGGGCTTAAGCCGGGAGGAATGCTGGCGAAGGCACTGGTGACTTTTTACCTGATGGCATTTCTCATGGGCGGCCTTATGGAGGCGGCGCCAGTGAAGAATGCCGCGCCGCTTCGGTTTCTGGTTGTGGCAGCAGGGGCCTACATGGGACTTAGCGCATTGATCTATGTCAGCGATTCTTTTCGCGCCAGGTGGAAAAACATCTATCCGGTTACCCTGTCCTATCAGGGAAATGTACAGCAGTTTTTCGGATTCTGGGATACGGGGAACCTTCTTGTGGATCCGATAAACGGAGATGGGGTTTTTGTTGTGAAACCTGAGGTTTTGGAGGCAATGCTGCCTGAAGAGAAAAGAGACAGGCTGATGCACCTGCAGGAGGATCCAGGGGAGCTGGAAGGTACGAAGCTTACTGATCTGCATCCGCATTTTCTACCCTACAAAACAGTGGGAAAGGAAGGCGTGATGCTAGCGGTGGTGTTGGATGACCTTTGTATTCACACTCCCGGGGAGGTGATTCATGCAGCGAATCCGGTGCTGGCACTGGCGGTGGAACCCTCTGCTTTGGGAAAAGAGTACCAGGTACTGTTAAATTCCAGAATATTGCATTAGGAGGGGGACTCGTCTATGAACCGATCAGCAGCAAGTGCAACTTATTATCCGTTTCAGGTGATGCCAAGATTCCTGTTTGGCAGGCAGGGGGATGTTTATTATATTGGCGGAAGCGACATTCTGCCGCCGCCGCTTGAGAGCCAGAGAGAAGCCAGGATCCTGGAGAAGCTGGGGACACCAGAGGAAAAGGAAGCCAAATCACTTCTTATTGAGCACAATCTTCGGCTTGTGGTGTATATTGCAAAGAAATTTGACAACACAGGGGTGAGCGTGGAGGACTTGATTTCTATTGGAACCATCGGACTGATCAAGGCAATCAATACCTTTAATCCGGTGAAAAATATTAAGCTTGCTACGTATGCATCCCGGTGCATCGAGAATGAGATCCTGATGTACCTTCGCCGGAACAGCAAGACGAAAATGGAGGTTTCCATAGACGAGCCTTTGAATGTGGACTGGGATGGAAATGAGCTTTTGCTGTCGGACATTTTGGGAACAGATGATGATGAGATTTCCCGCCGTCTGGAGGATGAGGTGGAGATTCGTCTTCTTGGAAAAGCCATTTCCAAGCTTTCACCAAGGGAGCAGACCATTATCAAGCTGCGGTTCGGCCTTGGCAGACACGAAGGCCGGGAGAAAACCCAGAAAGAGGTAGCGGATCTGCTTGGAATTTCGCAGTCTTATATTTCGCGGCTGGAGAAGCGGATTATGAAGAGGCTGAAAAAGGAGATTGTGAAGTATGAGTGAGAGAATAATTTTAGAAACAATTTTGCATATAAAATAGAAATGCTGGGCATTCTGTTAAAAAGGTAAGGAACAGTTTTATATGAAAGAACCTTTTTTAACGGAGGAGAATTGCCCATGAATGCAAATGCAGAATTTTTAAACTACGTATACCAGAATTCCCAGATGGGAGTGGACACCTTACAGCAGCTTCTGGACATCACAGAAGATGAGAAGCTTCAGGCCTATCTGGAAAAACAGTTGGAAGGCTACCGCAAATTCCACAGCGAAGCCCGCGACCTGCTGAACCGGAACGGATACGATGAAAAAGGCCTTGGTACCTTCGAAAAAGTCCGTACCTACCTGATGGTGAATCTTCAGACCATGACCGACGCCTCCACCTCCCACATCGCCAAAATGCTGATCCAGGGTAGCAGCATGGGAATCACCGAAGCCGTGAAAAAGCTTCATCAGTATGAAAACAATGTGGAGAAGGATATTAAAAAGCTGATGGAACGGCTCCAGGAGTTTGAGGAGGAGAATGTGGAGAAACTGAAGGAGTTTCTGTAAGCTGCAAATATTAGCAACTGCAAGAGAATATATTTCTTAAAATGATTTGCTGTAATATAATATGTAAAAAGTGCAAAAAATAATAAGTTCGCAAAAATTTTCTCATTATCACATGAAAATGTAATTGGAAAATTTTGCGAACTTATTGTTCTTTTCTGGGAGAATCTTCAGGTAAGACAATTTTTGTGTTGGTAAATCCAAGAATATAGTCAGCAGAAACGTTATAGTATCTGCATAAAGCAACCAGATAGCGGATTGGCATTTCATTCGCACCACGTTCGTATCGTGCATACATCGTTTGTGAAGTGCCTAAATAATCAGCAATCTGAGTCTGGGTTTTATCGGCATCCTCGCGTAAATCGCGAATACGTTGTCTGTAATTCAAGTAAATCCTCCTGAAAACATTGAAAAAATAAGATTTCATTTTAGTTTTTGTATAAACCTAAAAAATATGATTCAGAAATAAAATTTATATAATTTTAGCATAGGAAGATTCTTTTATATTGAAATTAGTAAATAAATGTACTAAAATAAGAAATAGTAAATAAATTTACTAAAACCACAAACTCTGGTTTTTTAAGAATGGAGAATGTTATGGAATATATAATTATTTTACCGATTACATTTGAAGTAATTATTGGTGTTTTGATGCTTCTGTTAGGTGCAGGCTATACATTTGTGGCAAATATTACCGATATGATAAGGGGGATATCCTGGGTATCATTTTTTCTATGGACTTTTTTTCAGGCAGGGAGAGAAATCGTTTATGCTTTTAGAGAAAGGCGGTTTATATGGATTTTATATGGTATTAAGTATTTGTTTTTCGGAGCGTTTTTTTCATATTTTCCATATGCATTATGTCTTGTCTTTTTTGACAATGCAGAAAAAGTAAATTGTATCAGTGTTATGATATCTCTTGCTATTTTGATCATAATGTGTGCAGTGGATAATTGGTTGATGAAAGAATGGGCAGGTGTTGGTGCGTTTATTACTGCACTTATCATACAGTTTGTGGTCATGATCGTTCCACAGGTATATGCGTATAATGTTTGGGCAGCAGAAATTTTGGAAACTCCTGTGGAAGAAAGCATTACATATAAATTAGATAGAGAAAGTTTTCCGATTGTAGAAGCAGGGTGTAGATATAAGTATAAATATGGTGTTGCAGTATCGTACTTTCCCCTGTCACTATCTATGACGGGCTATAAACTGAAAAAATTTCATAAGGGAGAGGTGGTATATTCTATTGGAAACCAATCGGATTTTGGAAAAGTTGGATGGTTAAAAAGCGGAAAATTCCGTTATGAAGATTGTCCGTTGGTTTGCAATGCTGATCGTTCTGTTGTAGGTTATATACCTATCAGCCATTTTGAAGGATATGCGGATAAAGAATTACTTGAGTCAGTAAAAGAAGATGCGCTTGGACAATCTTTTGAGATTTATAATTTACATAAAAATAAGAATGGCTCTTCAAGAGAGATACAGACACATATAACTTTTCTTGATGCTTCTACTCTTTATCTTAAAGAAAGTAAGTTCACACCAGTGTGTAAGGAGAACAGTGATGGAATGGTTTTTGAGGATTGGGAAGAAGAGAGTATGATTCAGGAAGCATATTATTCCTATGAATTTACCAAAACTAAAAAGGAAGAGGTGATTTTAAGTTTTAACAATGGTAAATACAATGTGGAAATTAATTATAATAACAATACGATTTCGAGCATCCATGCAATAGATTAGGCAGTGAAAGCACTGCCTATGGGCGCTTTGGGAGGAAAGGCAGAAAAATGAACGAATTTAATAACAGGAAACAACAAAATGGAGAAACAAAAAGATTAAAATGTCCATCTTGTAACAGTACTAATTTACAATATGTGACCGAAACAGAAACAAAAGTAGAAACTTCAGGATATTCTGGCTCAAAGGGATTCCTGGGCTATCTTTTCTTAGGACCATTTGGACTGCTTTGCGGAAATTGCGGAAAATCCCAGAAAACGACGGTTACAGATGAACATAAGCATTTCTGGGTGTGTTCTGATTGCGGCTGTAAATTTCCTGCACTTGAAGATCTCGAACAGGAAATACAAAAGAAGAAAAATGCTTTAAAAGGAGTCGGATCAATATTTGTTTGCTGCTTAATTCTTGTTATTATGGGAATTTTGATAGATTATTCTTTGCTTAAAATTATGGGAATAGGATGTGCAATTTTTACTGTAATATTAGTTCCTCTGCTTAAGAGAGAAATAAAAACAAAGGAATCAGAATATGCAGAACTTGAACAAAAAGTTAAAATGTAAGCTCCTGCTTTTACATAGATACTTTATGCATATAGGAAAATACTCCGGATGTCATCAGATGCCAGAAAGAAGTTTTTTTATAAATGGGATGCAATTTCCATTATGTGCACGCTGCACAGGGATTTTAGCAGGATATTTAGTTGGAGTTCTTTTATTTGTGCTGAAAATATTTGTACCTATAGAAGTATGTTTATGTTTTGGCTTGGTTATGCTGGGGGATTGGTATATGCAGTATATTGATGTTCTGCCGTCAACTAATATACGCAGGTTTATAACTGGTACATTATGCGGCATAGGGTATCTGCAGATTTTAATTAAAATATTTTATATGGTAGCGAAAATGGTATAATTTTATATTTTTAATGAAAGGTATATTTATAAAACCTTCTGTTGCTGAGACGAGTAACAGAAGGTTTTTTTATGGAATGCTGATAAGTGGTTATAGGGGGGAGTGTTTGGGATTTTGGTTTAGGTACTCATTTAAATAGGCCTGTGCTTTCTCCTCGGAAAGATGAAATTTGGAAATTAGCTTTTGAATAATGAGGGTAGAGGGTGCATTAAATTCCATACAGGTTTCAATCGTAGTGCGGATACCTATTTCAATTGCTTCTTCATATGCTTCCTCCCGAAGCATGCGCATCGTTTTCTCTTCATCATATTCGTAAATACTCATAGCTTTTGCCTCCGCTCGATTTTTTATTAGAAAATCCCGCAGAATATTTTCCTGGATACATTCGGTGATGGCTTTTTCAACAGCGTCAGATAATGGCATCTGGGCAGAGTAGGTTCGGATGCGTGATACATATTCGGAATAATCACGAAGGGTGTGACAAGCATCCATCAGCTCCTGATTATGTCCCTTGTTTATATTTAACATGACAGCTTTCAGCTCCAGTGCAGGATAATCTGCAGTAGGATGGAATAAATCAGAAAGCAGGTATTCCGTTCTGTCAGGCTGCTGTTCTCTTCCATTGTAAAAAATAATAAAAGAAGGTAATGGAATCTGTATTGCTTTTCTACCATACAGGTTCATATCTTTTGTATAAGCAGAATAAATATCTGCTATGTACATAAGAAAACGCAGGGGCAGGTTAGAGCGTGTTTGAAAAATCATTCCCGCAATCTGCACGCCCCACTTTGCGGTATATTTTGCCCGAATTCAGTTGCCGTAGCCCGCTACGGCGCCCTCATCCGGACAAAATCTCCCACAAATTGTGACGCACATCTTGCAGAAAGCCTTTTTCAAACACGCTCTAGGATTAACCGTGGATTGCTGCTCATAAAGTGCCAGACGCATATCAATGATAAAGGAAAGATCATTCGCCATTGTCATATAGATTGCGTTCTCAAGTGTGGTAATGGTGAGCAGTGCGGGATCGTCATAATGGGTTCCGTTAATTGTATTGTAAAGGTTCAGTAATTCTTTCTTGTCATTAAAAATCATCTTGTACAATCTGTCTTTGTATAAGCGATTAGCAGACAATGCGGTAGTATCCATAGAAGACCTCCTTTTAATAAAAATGGCGGAAGATCTCCTGGATAATCCGATTGCGTTCCTATTAGAAATCTTCCTGCTGTTATATGGGAAAAGCATGAGATTTCTGAAGCGGCAGAACGCCGGAGATATCGGAAATGATATCAAATAGACTTACTGAAATGAAATACTTTCTTATAGTATAGTATAAACAAGGAAAAGATGCAAGGAAAATCGTTTGACATAATTCGACAAATAACCTGCACAAAAAAATATGTAATTTTTTGTAAAAAGTGCTTGACTTCTCCTTGCGGCAGTGGTATATTAAACAAGCTGTCGCAAGGAATTGCTTCTGAAATACTGAAAAAGAAATCAGTTTTCAGAAAATTTAAATTAACTGTTGACAATCGACTGAACTTATGGTAAAGTAATCAAGTCGCTGGGACAGATAAGAAAAATGACGGCGATGAAATCCTTTGGAAAACACTTCGAAAAACTTTTGAAAAAAGTTCTTGACAAGATTTTCCGAATGTGATAATCTAAATAAGCTGTCGCAAAGAGCTGACAGCAGAACAACCTTGATAACTAAACAGTGAAACACATACGATTCTCGAAAATTTCTTTATACAATTCATTTTCGAATGAAAACTTATTAAACAGTAATGACGAGAGATAACTAAGCTAGTTGGTTGTCTTGAGTACATCAAACACTTTATCAGAGAGTTTGATCCTGGCTCAGGATGAACGCTGGCGGCGTGCTTAACACATGCAAGTCGAACGGGAAATACTTTATTGAAACTTCGGTCGATTTAATCTATTTCTAGTGGCGGACGGGTGAGTAACGCGTGGGTAACCTGCCTTGTACTGGGGGATAACAGCCAGAAATGGCTGCTAATACCGCATAAGCGCACGGAGGCGCATGTCTCTGTGTGAAAAACTCCGGTGGTATAAGATGGACCCGCGTTGGATTAGCTAGTTGGCAGGGCAATGGCCTACCAAGGCGACGATCCATAGCCGGCCTGAGAGGGTGAACGGCCACATTGGGACTGAGACACGGCCCAGACTCCTACGGG